>PNLC01000806.1 GCA_013822885.1 Bradyrhizobium sp. | reverse complement strand
GGCATTTTCCCACTGCTCGACAAACACCATCTTGGAGGGGTCGGTGACGCTCTCATGCAGATCATAGGCGATGTTGCCCGGCTCCTTCCGGGTTTCCTTGATGCAGGCGGTGGCGGCTGCGATGAAATCGGCGCGCGTTTCGGGTTTGATGGTCAGCGTGGCAACGACGTAAATCACGGAAAATCCTCCCGGCTCTTGTTCTGGATTTGAGATACCGGGGGCGGTTTTAGAACATAAAATAGCGTTGCGCCAATGGCAGAACCTCAGCCGGCGCGCATGTCAGAAGTTCGCCGTCTGCGCGCACCTCATAGGTCTCGGCATCGACCTCGATCTTCGGGGTTGCACCATTATGGATCATGCTCTTCTTGGAGATGCCGCCGCGGGTGTTTTTCACGGGGTAGAGCTTCTTGGCTATGCCGAGCTTTCGCGCCAGCCCGCCGGTGATGGCGGCTTTTGAGGTGAACACCACCGAGGACGCCGTCAGCGACTTGCCGTAGGCCGCGAACATCGGCTGGTAATGCACGGGCTGCGGCGTGGGAATGGAGGCGTTGGGATCGCCCATGGGAGCGGCCACGATCGATCCGCCCTTGATGATGCAGTCGGGCTTCACGCCGAAGAACGCCGGCGACCACAGCACAAGATCCGCCAGCTTACCCTTCTCCACCGATCCGATCAATTTCGAGACGCCGTGGGCGATCGAGGGGTTGATGGTGTATTTGGCGATGTAGCGCTTGACGCGGAAATTGTCGTTGTCGTTACCCTTGTCTTCCGGCAGCGCGCCGCGTTGTTTCTTCATCTTGTCAGCGGTCTGCCAGGTGCGGATGATGACTTCGCCAAGCCGGCCCATCGCCTGCGAGTCCGACGACATCATCGAGAGCGCGCCGAGGTCGTGCAGGATATCCTCGGCTGCAATGGTCTCCTTGCGAATGCGGCTTTCGGCAAACGCCAGATCTTCCGCAATCGAGGGGTCGAGGTGGTGGCACACCATCAGCATATCCAAATGCTCGTCGATGGTGTTGCGGGTGAACGGCCGCGTCGGATTGGTCGAGGACGGCAGCACGTTCTTCAGCCCGGCGATCTTGATGATATCAGGCGCATGGCCGCCGCCTGCTCCCTCGGTGTGAAAGGCGTGGATGGTGCGGCCCTTGAAGGCCTTTACGGTGTCTTCGACGAACCCCGACTCGTTCAGCGTGTCCGAATGCAGCATGACCTGGACGTCGTAATCGTCGGCGACCGCGAGGCAGTTGTCGATCGCAGCCGGCGTGGTGCCCCAGTCCTCGTGCAGTTTCAGCGCGCAGGCGCCGGCCTTGATCATCTCGACCAGCGCGGCGGGGCGCGCCGCGTTACCCTTGCCGGATATGCCGAGATTGACCGGAAACGCGTCGAACGACTGGATCATCCGGCCCATGTGCCAGGGGCCCGGCGTGCAGGTGGTCGCGAACGTGCCGTGCGACGGCCCGGTACCGCCACCCAGCATCGAGGTGACGCCGGACATCAGCGCGTGCTCGATCTGCTGCGGGCAGATGAAATGGATGTGGCTGTCGAAGCCGCCGGCGGTAAGGATTTTGCCCTCGCCCGCGATCACGTCGGTGCCGGGACCAATGATGATGGTAACGCCCGGTTGGATGTCGGGATTGCCGGCCTTGCCGATCGCTGCGATCATGCCTTCCTTGATCGCGACGTCGGCTTTGACGATGCCCCAGTGATCGACGATCAGCGCATTGGTGATGACGGTATCAGCCGCGCCCTGCCTGTTGGTGACCTGCGACTGCCCCATGCCGTCGCGGATCACCTTGCCGCCGCCGAA
>PNLC01000805.1 GCA_013822885.1 Bradyrhizobium sp. | reverse complement strand
CCGTGACCGGCGCGCCGTCGTGGAATTTGGCGTTCTTCTTCAGCTTGAAGGTCACCGACATGTCGTCGATCTTCATGTCGTCGGCGAGTTCACCCTTGAACTTGTCGCGGTCGTAATACGGCACGCCGCCCGGACCGCTCTTCATCTCGTGGGTGATCAGGCGGTCGTAGCAATTCCACGACACCTCGTAACCGGGCACGTTGGTGCCGACGCCGTGGATGTCGAGGTTGTTGGGACCGCCCTCCGAGACGATCAGCAGCGTCTCCGATCGCGACTGCGCCTTTGCGGACGACCAGATTGCCGGCGCGGGCACCAGCGCGCCCGCAGCCACGCCGGTGACGGATTTGAGGAAATCGCGACGCTTCATGGGTGATGCTCCAACGCCAGAGGGAAACGGGCTTTGGAACAGGGATCGCAAGGTTCGTGCCAATCCTTAAGGAATGGCTAATTTCGGATCAAGGTATTGATTCCACTTCGGAATGCTCTCGGTCCCGTCGCTGCGACATCCTGGCGGATTGCATACAAAGATGCATATTTGCCCAAAATTAGTGCGGAAATTTTGAGCGCTCGTTTGCTGTGCGCTCCCCTACCGGTCCGGATTGGCGCGCTCGAACTGGCGCAGCAGGCGGTTGCCGCGCTCGACGGCGTGGTCGAGGGCGGTCTGCGCGGATCGCTTGCCGCTGAAAACCTGCTCGAGCTCGTCCTCGATGACGTCGCGGATCAGGACAAATGATCCAAGCCGGATTCCTCTCGAATTCGCCGTCGGCGGCTTCAATGTGAGCTGCTCGATCGCACTGGCCGCGCCCGGGTTGCGATCGTAGAAGCCCTGCGTGCGGCTGAGATCGAAGGCGGCGCGGGTGATCGGCAGGTAGCCGGTGTTCTGGTGCCAGGCGGCCTGAACTTCCGGCCGCGAGAGATAGGCGAAGAACCGGGCGACGCCGGTGTATTCATCGCGCGGGCGGCCGCGCAGCACCCACAGCGTGGCGCCGCCAATAATGCTGTTTTGCGGGGCGCCGCCAATTTCGGGCCAATACGGGATCATGCCGTAGCCGACCTCGAACTTCGAATTGGCCTTGATGTCCGCGCGCGTCGCCGAGGAGCCGATGAAGATCCCGCACTCGCCTTTCTGGAAGCGCGGCTCGGCCGATTGTCCGCGGCCGCTATAGTCGAAAATTTTCGTGCCCTGCCATTCCGCAAGCTGGGCAACGTGGTGGACCACCCGCGGATTGTTGAAGGCAAGCTCGGCATCGAGACCGCCGAAACCGTTGGTCCGGGTCGCCAGCGGCAGGTTATGGAACGCAGAAAAATTCTCGACATTGATCCAGGAGGGCCAGGATGTGGTCAACCCGCAAGGCGAACCCGCAGCGCGCAGGCGCTTGGCCGCGGCGCCGACCTCGGGCCAGGTCTTCGGCGCCACCTCCGGATCGAGACCGGCGGAGCGGAAGACGTCCTTGTTGTAGTAGAGGATCGGCGTCGAGACATTGAAGGGAAACGACAGCATGTTGCCGGAGACGTCGGAGTAATAGCCGGTCACGGCCGGCAGATACGCCTCCGGCGAGAACGGCTCCGATTGATCGCGCATCAGTTCGAACACCGGGTAGATCGCCCCCTTTGCCGCCATCATGGTGGCGGTCGCGACCTCATTGACCTGAACGATCGCGGGCTGGCTGCGCGATCGGAATGCGAAGATCGCAGCCGTGACCGTCTCGGTGTAGCTGCCCTTGTATGCAGGCGTGATCTTGTAGTCGGATTGCGACGCATTGAAATCGGCCGCCAGCTTTTCCAGCTGCTTGCCGAGTTGCCCCGACATCGCA
>PNLC01000804.1 GCA_013822885.1 Bradyrhizobium sp. | reverse complement strand
GCGGAACTGGTGCTGCGCGCCGGCCGCGCCGCGCCGGATCCCGGGACCACCATCATCGTCAATTGTGCCGGGCGCACCCGCTCGATCATCGGCACCCAGTCGCTGATCAACGCCGGCGTCGCCAACAAGGTGATGGCGCTGCGCAACGGAACCATCGGCTGGACGTTGGCCAGGCAGAATCTCGAGCACGGCTCCGGCAGGCGCGGCGAGATCGGCGCCATCGAGGGTGCTGAAGCCAATGCGCGTGACGTCGCCTATCGCGCCGGCGTCCGGCATATCGGCGCGGACGAGATGGCGGCGCTGCAGGCGCAGACTGGCCGCACGCTGTACCGCTTCGACGTGCGCTCGGAAGAGGAATACGCCGCCGGCCATCTCGCCGGCTTTCGCCACTATCCTGGCGGGCAACTGGTGCAGGAAATCGACATGGCTGCGCCCGTGCGCGGTGCGCGCATCGTGCTGACGGACAACAGGCGCGTCCGTGCCGACATGACCGCTTCCTGGCTCGCGCAGATGGGATGGGAAACTTACGTGCTCGAAGGTGGCTATGACGGCGCGCTCGAAGTCGGGCCGCCGCAGGTGATCCCGAAGCCCGATCCGTCACACCGCTACCGCCGTCCCTACGAGGGCACCGACATCAAGGAAAGCGCGATGCAGGCCTATCTCGACTGGGAATACGGCCTCGTCGCGCAGCTCCGTCGCGACGGCACGCATGGATTTTTCGTCATCTGATGAAATCAATCATCCGCACCAACCATGCTCGCCAGCTTCTCCGCCGCATAGTTCTCGCCGATCGACATCGCGCAGATCCGCGAGATCTGCACATAGGGAAGACCGGTTTCCCCGGCCCAGGCGTTGAACTGCGCCTGCACCCTGGCGAGATCGCGCTTCGAGGTCACGGTCTGCGCAATATCGAGCCCGGCATCGCGCAGGCACAGCACGACGTCTCCGGATGTGACAAACCCGTCCCAGCCGAGGAAGCGCAGCATCATCTGCCCGGTGTTGCCGCCAAGCCGGCTGCCGCGCTTCGAAAGCAGTTCGAGCAACCCGGCCTGATCGGAAGACGGCCACTTCGCGAGGAATTTGCCGAAGCTGCCGTGCTCCCTGGCGATGTCCCTGACGAAGCCGGCGTTGGCGCGCACCGACATGATCTTGGCGCCGTTGCGGACGATGCGCGTGTCCTTCATCAGCGCGTCCCAGAAATCGTCCGGCTGCAGCGTCAGTGGCCCCGGCTTGAAGCCGAGGAACGCTTCCTCGAACCCCGGCCACTTGGTCTCGATCACGCTCCAGGCAAAGCCCGCCGAAAACACCCGCCTGGTCATCTCGGCAAGAATCCGGTCGTCGCCGAGTTTGGCGAGTGCCTTCGGATCGGGCTTCGGCGGCAGCAGGCGGGCCAGCGCCTTGGGGCCGCCCTTGCGCTTCTCGGCACGGGTGCGAATGGTCTTGAACGGGGTCACGGCAGCGGCCCTCTGGGGAAATGACCGGAAACCATAGTGTAGAAGTGATCGGCTGACCTGCAAAGAATGGATGGCGTCCCGGCTGGATTTCGCCTAAAGAATCCCCACCTCAGTGAAATCGGTCAGGCCGTACGGCTGCGCTTCGTGAATTGCGCGGCTTCGAGCCATTTTCGGTTCGAGGCGGTATTCAACATTTCCGGCTGATAGAGCCAACCTAAGGTCTGACATCTCGTGACATCATTACCCACCTCGCCGCCGCTCGCCCGAGCTTTGGCGGAACGCAACTTCGATCGGCTTACACAGGTCCAGACCGCGGTGCTGGCCGACGACGCCGACGGCCGCGATCTCCTGGTTTCGGCGCAGACCGG
>PNLC01000803.1 GCA_013822885.1 Bradyrhizobium sp. | reverse complement strand
TGCGTGTTCGGCCGCGGCAAGATCGACGGCCGCACCGTGGTCGTGGTCGGCGACGATTTCACCGTGCGCGGCGGTTCGGCCGACGCCTCGATCTCGGCCAAGCCATTGATGGCCGAGGAAATGGCGCATGATTTCCGACTGCCGATCATCCGTGTGATCGAAGGTTCGGGCGGCGGCGGTTCGGTCAAGACGATCGAAACCAGGGGCGCGGCGAATCTTCCCGGCGGCGTCGGCGGCACGCGCTGGTACTGGTTCACGACGGCGAACATGGCGCGCGTGCCGGTGGTCGGTCTCGGGCTCGGTTCGGTCGCAGGCCTCGGCGCGGCGCGGCTGGCCGCAAGTCATTATTCGGTCATGACGCGGAACTCGGCGATGTTCGTCGCAGGTCCGCCGGTGGTGAAGCGGCTCGGCCAGGATCTGACGAAACAGGAACTTGGCGGTGCTGATATCCAGACCCGCGCCGGCGGCGTCGACGACGCCGTCGATACCGAGGAAGAGGCGTTCGATCGCGCCCGGCGTTTTCTCTCCTATCTGCCGCCGTCGGTGTACGACCTGCCGCCGACCACGGTTTGCACTGATGATCCGGAGCGCGCCGAGGAATCATTGTTGAAGGCCGTGCCGCGCAACCGGCGTCAAGTCTACAAGATGCGCCCGATCATCGACGCCGTCGTTGACAAGGGCTCGTTCTTCGAGGTGAACGCGAATTTTGGCCGCCCGATCATCACGGGGCTTGCCCGGCTGGAAGGCCGCGCCGTGCTGCTGCTCGCGAGCGATCCGTTCCATTATGGCGGGTCGTGGACGGCGGAGGCGTGCCAGAAGGTCGTGCGCTGGGTCGATTTCGCCGAGACCTTCCATCTGCCTGTCGTTTACCTGATGGATTGTCCGGGCTTCATGATCGGGCTCGAAGCCGAGAAGTCGGCGACCATCCGTCACGGCGTGCGCGCGATGGCCGCGGTGAATCAGTCGACGGTTCCCTGGTGCACCATCATCGTGCGCAACGCGTTCGGCGTCGCTGGTGTCGTGCACCAGCCGGCCAACCGCTATTCGATGCGCTACGCCTGGCCGTCGGCCTATTGGGGCTCGCTGCCGCTGGAGGGCGGCATCGAGGCCGCCTATCGCGCCGACATCGACGCGGCCGACGATCCGGCCGCCAAGCTGAAAGAGATCGAGGATCGCCTCAACAAGCTGCGCTCGCCGTTCCGTTCGGCCGAAAAATTCTGGGTCGAGGAAGTGATCGATCCGCGCAAGACGCGTTCGCTGTTGTGCGAATTCGCGCGGTTGGCGGAACCGATTCGAACGACCGGGCCGGCCAAGAACATGGCGATCCGGCCGTAGGAGTACGTCATTCCGGGGCGATGCGAAGCATCGAACCCGGAATCTCGAGATTCCGGGTCTGGTGCTAACGCACCATCCCGGAATGACATCTGACGTTTCACGCCGCCGCCACCGCCGGCTTCGGCCGCGAGATCATCAGCACGATCAACGCCGCCACCATGCAAAGAGCGCCGGCCACGAAGAAGGCCGGCAGATAAGTGTCGAGCATGGTCCGCGACAGGCCGGCGCCGAACGCGGCAACGCCCGCGCCGAGTTGATGCCCCGCAAAAATCCAGCCGAACACGAGATTAGCGCGCTCGGGGCCGAACCGCTGCGCCGTGAGCCGCACCGTCGGCGGCACGGTCGCGATCCAGTCGAGCCCGTAGAACACCGCGAACAGCGACAGGCCGTAGAGCGTGAAATCGGAGAAGGGCAGGAACAGCAGCGACAGGCCGCGCAGCCCGTAATACCAGAACAGCAGCTTGCGATTGTCGTAGCGGTCGGACAA
>PNLC01000802.1 GCA_013822885.1 Bradyrhizobium sp. | reverse complement strand
CGTGGTGGATGTGCAGACGCTATAGCCAACGTGGACGTCGCACACGACAACATCCTCACGAACCTCGCAGCGAATTCATCACTGCAACTTTTGATTGTTCTTCTAGTTTTGTACCTTCGTTTCTGCAACTTAAGAATCAAGTAAGAACCAAGACTTAAACATCTCGTCTACGCGAGGTTATGCCGCGCAACTATAATCAATAGGAAACTGGGGCGTCGCCGACCTGGATGTCGTACGCCGCAAGGGCGAGGAAAATTGCAATGTGCCAAAGATGTTCATTGGATCGGGTTCATCAGACGTCGCCGTCGCGGCGTTCCGTTGTTCTATTCGCGGCCTCGGCACTTGGGCTGATGCTCGCCGGCACAGCCAACGCCAAGGAGAAGAAGACCCCTCCCAAGCCGCAGAACGTATTGTCGCCAGATGCCGCCCTCAAGAGATTGATGCAAGGAAATGCGCGCTATGTTGATGGCACATCGCGACGTCACGACTTCAGGCATGAAAGGGAAGCGCTGGTAGGCGGGCAGAACCCGTTTGCGGCGGTCCTGAGCTGCGCGGATTCGCGGATCGCACCGGAATATGCCTTCGACAGCGCGCGCGGCGATCTGTTCGTCTGCCGCGTCGCCGGCAACTTTGCCAACGACGAAACGGTGGCGAGCATGGAATATGGCGTCGCCGTGCTCGGCACGCCGATGATCCTCGTGCTTGGCCATGACAGTTGCGGCGCCGTCGACGCGACGATCAAATCGCTGAAGGACGACAAGCCGCTGCCCGGACACATACCCTCGCTGGTCGCCGCGATCGCGCCAGCGGTGAAGGCGTCGGCGCAGCAGAGCGGAAACGCGCTCGACAACGCCATCCGGCAGAACGTGATCGACAATGTGGCCAGGCTGAAATCCGCAGCGCCGATCCTCAATGCCGCCGTCGAGCAGAACAAGCTCAAGGTGGTCGGCGGCATCTATCGGCTCGCGACCGGCAAGGTCGATCTGTTGAGTTGACCTGCGCTGAGTGCGCGGGGCCGTGCTCATCAAGAGTGCCCTGAACGGTTGCTTGTCGCGCCCCATCGTCTGCGCTTCAACAACAGATGTGGCGTGGCGGCTATTGCAATCTAAACTTGTTTCCGGCTATCACCCTTATTGGGCAAGGCTGGGAACAGTATGTTGGGGCGAAACCAGGCGCGACTTCAGCACCGACCCGGGCCGCACCTATTTCTTCCTCGTCAAATCCAGCGCGCGGCACGATGCGGTTACGGGGATGTCGATGGTGGGGGGATTGGCCGGCGCGGTTGTCGCGTCCGCCGCAACGGCCGGCAGCGACAATCTGGGGCCGGCCGAATTCGTGCCGCTGGATGAGCCGACCGCGCGAACGATGCTCGCCGAACTTCAATTGGCTGAATAGCGTCTGAGCCGGACTACAACGCGCAGTGACACCATGATCAGCTTCAAGAAGTTGTCATTGCTTTTGCGATGCCGTTCGATGCGATCCGTCGTATAGTCGGCCCGAGGGGGAAGCTGTTCTGCATCACGTGGATACCACCTGAAATCGCAGCAACGGAGGTCCGCCATGAAAGTCAAAGACGTAATGCACAAGGGCGTCGACTGGGTCAGCCCCGACACGCCGATCACCGAAATCGCAAAGCTGATGCGGGCGCATGATATCGGCTGCATTCCGATCGGCGAGGACGATCGGCTCATCGGAATGGTCACCGACCGCGACATCGTCTGCAAAGGGCTTGCCGGCAATGGTTTCGATGTCACCCGCGCCAAGGCGCGCGACGTGATGACCGACGGCATCCATTGCTGCCGGGAGGACGATGATCTCGCCAAGGCC
>PNLC01000801.1 GCA_013822885.1 Bradyrhizobium sp. | reverse complement strand
ACCTTCTCGTACAGCTCTTCGGGTGATTTTGCGTACAGAATCGCTTCGTTGGTGGCATTCAACGCCGCGAATGTCCGCGCGATATCGGTCTTCACCGTCCCCAGGCTCCCTCCGGGCAACGCCGTAGCTGCCCCGCCGCGTCCTTATGCGCGAGGCGGGCCTAAATGCCCGTTATTGGAGGGTGAAAGATGCGATTCAGAGTAAATGTCGGATCAATGGGCCGCGCAATTTCTCCGACGAACTACGGTCCCGTTGACGATTTGTCAGCCATACGACCCGTGGCATCCAGCGGCCCGACCCGCGCGGCTGCCGCCCGGTTTCGTACGATGAAACTCACGACATTGGGCCCCTGCGGGCGCATAGCTAACAGGACATTCTGCGCTTGCCGTCCCTCTACCGCTTTGAGACCATGCCGGCGACAACAAATAAGACCCGCCGTCGGCGCGGGCATCCAAAGAGGAACTCCGCAATGCCGCTCGTTCAAGCCGACCGTCTCACGCGAATCGGCTCGGCGCTGCTCAAGGCCGCCGGCGCATCGGAGGAGGAAGCCACAGCTGTTGCCACGGGCTGCGTCAACGCCAATCTCGCCGGCCACGACTCGCACGGGATCATTGCGATTCCGACCTACATCGACCGCATCAAGGCCGGCCATATCGTACCCGGCGCCAGGTGGACCATCGTCCAGGAATCGCCGACCACCACCGTGATCGACGGCCATTGGGGGTTCGGCTTCCACGTCAACGCCAAGGCGATGGCGCTGACGATCGAAAAGGCGAAGACTGCCAATGTCGCCGCCTGCACGGTATTCCGCCAGAGCCATGTCGGGCGGCTTGCCGCCTATCCCATGATGGCGATGCGGGCGGGCATGATCGGGATCGCGGCTGCCGATTCCGGCCGCTCGCCGAAACATGTCGCGCCGTTCGGCGGCCGTGAGGCCCGGCTCGGCACCAATCCGATCTCGATCGCCGTGCCGTCCGATCTGGAAGCGCCGTTCTATCTGGACATGGCGACCTCGGCGGTGGCCGCCGGCAAGATCGCCCTGTCGGTCGCGCGCGGGGGGCAGATTCCGCAAGGCTGGATCATCGACCCGGAAGGCCGCCACACCACCGATCCGACCCAGTATCGCAAGGGCGGCGCCCTGCTGCCGCTCGGCGGCAGCGAGGGCTACAAGGGAAGCGGGCTTGCGGCCATGATCGAGGTGCTGTGCGGCCTGCTCACCGGCCTGGGCTTCGGCGTCGAGCCGACCGGCCGTCACAACGACGGCTGCTTCATGGCGGTGTTCAATGTCGCTGCATTCCGCCCCTTGAAGGATTTCGAGAAAGAGGTCGGCGAATTCGCGCGCTATCTCAAATCGACGCCGCCATCCGAGGGCTCGCCCGGGGTGTTCTATCCCGGCGAGATCGAACATATCCGCGAACAGCAGCGCAGGCGCGACGGCATCGAGATCGAGGACGCGACCTGGGACAAGCTCGCGGCGCTGGCCACAGACTACAAGCTGGCCGTCGAACTCGACCTGAAATGAAATCCAATCCCGCGCGCACGAGGAGAACGACATGACAAGGCAAATGGCGCTGGTTGGATTCCTGCAGGCGCAGAACTGCACCAACCTGCCGAGTTCATGGCGGCACCCGGAATCGCGCGACGATTCGATGTCGGCCGACTACTACCAGGAGATCGCCCGGATCCTGGAGGCCGGCAAATTCCACATGGCGTTCTTCGACGACCGCCTGGCGATGCCCGACCGTTACGGCAACGACCACGCCCACACCGTCGAATACGGGATCCGTTGCGTGAAGATGGACCCGCTGATCGTGCTCACCACGATGGGT
>PNLC01000800.1 GCA_013822885.1 Bradyrhizobium sp. | reverse complement strand
GAGTCCGCCGGCATCACGATGGTCGCCTGCATGTCGAGAATCTTCGCCGCCGCCGCCACGCCCTGGGCGTGATTGCCGGAAGAGAACGCGACCACGCCGCCGCTGCGCTTGTCCTGCGGAATCGACGCCAGCTTGTTGAAGGCGCCGCGGAACTTGAACGATCCGGTCCGCTGCAGCATTTCGGGTTTCAGGAAGACCCTGGTCCCGACGCGCTCGTTGAGAACGGGGAACGACAGCAGCGGCGTCCGCACCGCGAATGGCGCAACCACCTGCGCCGCCGCATCGATATCCGCAGCGCCGACCGCTGCAATTGGGGCTTTCTCGGTCATGACCGTTTGTAACGCGCCCCTAGAGCCCCGGGCAATACAGATTCAGGTGATCTTCAGGTGGTGTCCGGCGGCAAAATGCGGGTCTTCTGCCACAAATTCAGCCACCTCGCCTTCCGGCTCCACGGGGCGAACGTTCAAGGCGTGGTCAACGAAGACCCGTGCCGAAGCCTGCCAGGTATGGGCGGCGGCGAATTGGACGCAGGATTCAGAGGAAATTCCCAGCGCTTCAAGGCACGCCGTTCGCAAATCCTCGTTCAGGACGCCGACCGGGGCCGCACCGATCACGTCGCGGGGACCCGCGACCGGAAATGCGGCAACCGGCAGGCCGCTGGCCAGCGCCTCGAGCAATACAAGGCCAAAGGTATCGGTCTTGCTCGGAAACACGAAGACATCCGCCGCCGCGTAGATCTCGGCCAGTTCCTCGCCATGCCGCGCGCCCAGAAACACGGCATCCGGAAATCGCCGCTCCAGCGCCGGGCGGGCCGGGCCGTCGCCGACGACGAGCTTGGTGCCGGGCAAATCGAGTTCGAGGAACGCTTCGAGATTCTTCTCGACCGCGAGGCGGCCGACACTGAGGAACACCGGCACCGGCAGGCACAGGTCGGTCGTACGCGGATGAAACAGCGAGGTATCGACGCCGCGCGAACACAGCACCACGTTGCGAAATCCGCGGGCACGCAGCTCGGCGGCCAGCGCCGGCGTGGCCGCCATCACCGCCTGGCTCGGCTTGTGAAACCAGCGCAGGACACGCCACACCCAGCGTTCCGGGATCGGTGAACGCGCCGAGACATATTCGGGAAAGCGGGTGTGGAAGCTCGTCGTAAACGGCAGCCCGCGCTTGCGGCAGTAGCGCCGCACCATGAAGCCGATCGGACCTTCGGTCGCGATGTGAATGCCGTCGGGCTTGGCGGCTTCGATCAACCGGGCAATCTTCGAAGGGCCGGGCAAAGCGAGGCGCAGGTCCGGATAGCTCGGCATCGCAAATGTAGGGAACGACTGCGGCGTCAGGAAACTGATGTCGACGCCAAAGCCTTTTGCGGCTTCCGCCATCATCGTCAACGTGCGTACCACCCCGTTGACCTGGGGATGCCACGCATCGGTTGCGACGAGGATGTGGGTCATGCAGCGCGCGCCGCAACCCGGGGCGCCGGCAGGGCCCTGCGCAGCGGATTGGCCCAGGTAATGATCTCGAACCGACCATCCTCGTGCTCGACGAGCGCGGTGCAGCTTTCGACCCAGTCGCCGCAATTCATGTAGCGAATGCCGTGCTCGTCGCGAATGGTGGCGTAGTGGATGTGGCCGCAGATCACGCCGTCGGCGCCATGCCGCCTAGCCTCGCCGGCCAGCGTCTTCTCGAACGCGCCGATGTAGTTCACGGCGTTCTTGACCTTCTGCTTCGCCCATTGCGACAGCGACCAGTACGGCACGCCGAACATGCGCCGGAAGAAGTTGACGAGGCGATTCATCTGGATCGCGAAGTCGTAGGCCTTGTCGCCGAGATGGG
>PNLC01000799.1 GCA_013822885.1 Bradyrhizobium sp. | reverse complement strand
GTATCGATGTTGCCGCAGGTCTTGCAGACCTGGATCTTGTCGATCGCCACCTGCAGCGCGCCCGCAAGCGGCGTCATCAGCGCTTCGCGCTTCTTGATCAGGTGCAAAGCCGCGCGCCGCGCCGAGCGCGGGCCAAGGCCGGGCAGCCGCGCCAGCAACTGGATCAGGCGTTCGATTTCGGGGCCGGCAACGCTGGCAGCCATTTCAGCCGAGACCAAGCCCGGGCGGCAGGCCGAGCCCACCGGTCAGCGCCTGCATCTTTTCCTGCATTGCGAGTTCCGCCTTGCGCCGCGCGTCGTTGTGCGCGGTGACGAGAAGGTCTTCGAGGACTTCGCGCTCCTCGGCCTTCATCAGCGACGGATCGATCCTGACGCCCTTTACTTCCATCTTGGCGGTCATGCGCACGGCCACCAGTCCGCCGCCGGAAATGCCCTCGACCTCGACATTGCCGAGTTCTTCCTGCATCGCCTGCATCTTGGACTGCAGCTGCGCCGCCTGCTTCATCATGCCGAGAAAATCAGCCATTCGTGCGTCCTCTGAAAATCGCTCCAGAGCCTTTTCCGTTCCGATTTAATCGGAACGGGGCTCTGGATTCTTGTTTTGACGCGTTTTCTTCACGCGAACCGGTGTCCACTTCGCTGGAAAACGCTCTAGTCGTCGTCACTATCCGTACTCTCGGCCGGGTCTTCACTGGTAATATCGGATTCCGGCGTCTCGGCGGCAATGCGGCGGACCTCGATAACCTTGGCGCCGGGAAACCGCGCCAATACCTCCTGCACGCGCGGATCGGCTTCCGCAGCCTGGGCGTGCTCGTTCTTCGCCTGCTCGTTCTGCGCCCGCAAGGTCGGCTGGCCGGCCTCGTTGGAGACGATCACCGTCCAACGCCGCCCGGTCCATAGTTCCAGCTTGCGCGCGAGGTCGCCTACCATCCCGCGCGCGGCGCTGCGCTCCAGCGCCACTTCGAGCCGGCCATCCTCGATCCGGACCAGCCGCATGTCGGATTCAAGCGCCGCCTTGGTCAGGACATCGCGTTTCTCGCCGGCAATGGCGACCAGTTGCGGAAAACTGGTGATGCGCAACACCGGCGCGGACTGCGTCTCGGCGGACGGCGCGGCCATCTGCGGGCGCGCGGACGCTTCCGTGCCGGACCGCGGTGACGAGGGCGCGCGCATGGGCGACGAGGACATCGAAGACGAAGACATGGAGGGCGCCGACGCGGGCCGCGCGGGCGCCGCGCTGACGGAAGCAACGACCGGAGAACTACCGCCGTTCTGGTCGAGCATCCGGATCGCCTCGTCCGGCGTCGGCAGGTCGGCGACATAGGCGATGCGAACCAGCACCATTTCCGCCGCCGCTGCCGGCCGCGTCGCAGTCTGAACTTCCGCGATGCCCTTGAGCAGCATCTGCCACATCCGCGACAGCACCCGCATCGACAGCTTTGCGGCAAATTCGCGGGCGCGGACGCGCTCGGTTTCGCCGAAGGCAACATTGTCGGCAGTGGCGGGAACGACTTTCACACGGGTAACGAAATTGACGAACTCGGCCAGGTCCGACAGCACCACGACCGGATCGGCGCCGACATCATATTGGGCGCGGAATTCGACGAACGCGCTGGCGATATCACCGCGCGCCAGATGCTCGAACAGATCGATCACGCGGGTGCGGTCGGCGAGACCCAGCATCTGTCGTACCGCATCGGCGCGCACGAGGCCGGCCGCATGGGCGATCGCCTGATCGAACAGCGACAGCGAATCGCGCACCGAGCCCTCGGCGGCGCGCGCGATGATGCCGAGCGCCTCCGGTTCGACCTCGACGCCTTCCTTTTTCGCAATGTT
>PNLC01000798.1 GCA_013822885.1 Bradyrhizobium sp. | reverse complement strand
TGTGAAGGCCGCCGGTCTCGTCGAGACGCTGGAAAGCAAGGGCCCGTTCACGGTGTTCGCGCCGACGAACACCGCCTTCGGCAAGCTGCCGGCCGGCACCGTCGAGTCGCTTGTGAAGCCTGAGAACAAGGCGACCCTGACCAAGATCCTCACCTACCATGTCGTGCCGGGCAAGCTCGCGGCCTCCGACCTGACCGATGGCAAGAAGCTCAAGACTGCCGAAGGCGAAGAACTGACCGTCAAGAAGGCCGACGGCAAGGTCATGATCATCGACGCCAAGGGCGGTTCCTCGACGGTGACGATCTCGAACGTCAACCAGTCGAACGGCGTGATCCACGTGGTCGACACCGTGCTGTTGCCGGCGTCCTGATCCCCGCGCGCGCCTGACTGGTCCCAACTGGGCGCGTGGGATTGGCGGGCCGGGGCAACCCGGCTCGCCTTTTTGTGAACTCAATGCCCGCCATGCATCGTTTTGATAGCGTCATGGCAGTAACGGAAACCCGGTTCCTGGCGTATAACTCATACGGAATTACAAGCGGGAAACAGCCATGTCGGCCCTCACAGTCAGCGACGAGCAAGCCACCTCGACCAAGGCGAAAGTGATCCAGCCGGCCTGGGTGCGGGCCGTGCACTGGACCAACGCCTTCGCGATGGTGCTGATGATCATGTCGGGATGGCAGATCTATAACGCCTCGCCGCTGTTCGGGTTCACTTTTTCCAAGAGCATCACGCTGGGCGGCTGGCTCGGCGGCGCGCTGCTCTGGCATTTCGCCGCGATGTGGCTGTTGATGGTCAACGGCCTGATCTATCTCACCGTGGGCCTTGCTACCGGACGCTTCCGCAAGAAGCTGCTGCCGATCACGCCGGAGGGCGTGATCTCGGATACCAAAGCGGCGCTGACCGGCAAGCTGTCGCACGAGGATCTCAGCAAATACAACCAGGTGCAGAAGCTGCTTTACGCCGGCGTCATCATCATCGGCATCCTCATTGTGCTGTCGGGCCTGGCGATCTGGAAGCCGGTGCAGTTGCAGTATCTGACGGCGCTGTTCGGCGGCTACGAAGCCGCCCGTTACGTTCACTTCTTCTGCATGGCGGCGATCGTCGCCTTCATGGTGGTTCATGTCGCGCTCGCGCTTCTGGTGCCGAAGAGCCTGCGCGCCATGATCATTGGCCGATAATTCGAGGGAGTATGACCATGGGCCGCATGCGCAATCTCCTGATCCCCGGCGTCGACAAGACGCTGCTCGTTCGGGACGCCGTCAAGACCATGCCGGATCTGACGCGCCGGCGCTTCATCTCGGGCGGCGCCAGCCTCGGCGCGCTGACGCTGTTGACCGGCTGCAACGTTTCGGACAGCTTTTCTGCTGAAGAGATGCTGAAGCAGGTTTCCAAGTTCAATGACGGCGTGCAGGCGCTGATGTTCAATCCCAATGCGATGGCGCCGACGTTTTCGGAAAGCCAGATCACCAAGCCGTTCCCGTTCAACGCCTATTACAGCCTCGATGAGGCGCCGGAAGTCGATGGCAAGACGTGGAAGCTGGAAGTGCGTGGCCTGGTCGAGAACAAGAAGCCGTGGACGCTGGAAGAGCTTTACGCGCTGCCGCAGGTCAAGCAGGTGACGCGCCACATCTGCGTCGAAGGCTGGAGCGCGATCGGAAGCTGGACCGGCGCGCCGCTGCGCGATTTCCTCAAGATCGTCGGCGCTGACACGCGCGCCAAATATGTCTGGTTCCAGTGCGCCGACAAGGACGGCTACAACTCACCGCTCGACATGCCGACCGCGCTGCATGCGCAGACCCAGATGACCTTCAAGTTCGGCGATGAGATATTGCCGCGCGCCTAC
>PNLC01000797.1 GCA_013822885.1 Bradyrhizobium sp. | reverse complement strand
AGCCGAAGGAGATGGCCGAACATAGCGGCACATTCAAGACAAAGCAGCCAAATTCGGCCCGAACCGGTCATTTGTGATCACCCGTGAGGTTGCGGCAAAGATGCCTCATCGTGCTGGAAATCGTCATTTGCCGACGTTGTGCGGCGGTTAGACACAGATTTAGTAACAAAAAACAAACGGCCGCTGGGATACTCTCAATTCGGCCTGATTCGCCTGCGCCCAGCGCCGAATCGGTCAGACAGTGGTCACCGCGTTCCCTTGGCATTCAATAGCCCTGCAGACTTCCAAGCAGGGCGGAACTCGCGTCCATGCTCCCCGGATTTCGCTTCCTGTTCGCCGCGATCGTCCTTTCGACGTCGGTTCTGGTGTTCGGGCTTGGCGCCGCAGCGCTGTTGCGCGCGGCACATGAAGAATTTGCCAACCTGCCGATGCGACGGTCGCCACCCGCGCCGGTTTTCGCCCGGTTCGACGACGAGCCGATGCCGAGCCTTTCCCTGCTGCGCGTCGATCCGCCCGAGGCTGACAAGCCGCAGGACGATGTCCGCGCCGTTGCTGCGGAGGTTGCACCAGATACCGCCGCGCCGGCCGAGACGGCTGCGGATGAGAGACCAGCAGAGCCAGAGAAGGTGGCCGCCCTGAGCATGGAAGAGAGACCGCCCGCCCCGGCGACAGAAGCCGTTACGGAGACGCCGGTCGCTGGGGTTGGCACCGAGGTCCCCGTTGCCGATGTCGATGTGGTCGCTGCGATTCCTGAAACATTGGCGTCTCCGGTTGCCGCGGCCTCCGCCCCGGCGCAACCGGTGCCGGATGCGCTTGAAGGTAACATCGCGGCGACCAGGATCGCCACGCTCGGCGGCCCCGCCGTTATCATCGACGAAACGACATCGGCTGGTCCGGACCGCAACGTCGCCAGGAAACGGGCCGTGCAGCGTGCCCGCGAGCGGCGGCGGATCGCGCAAGCGCGGCGCGCGCGCCTGGCGCGCGAGGCCACGCTGACCCTGCAGCAACAGCAACCCAACCCGTTCACACCGGCACCCGCGACGGCTCCGGCTCCGACGCCGCTTCTCCGCTTCACGCGGTAACCGCTGGATTCAGAGCGTTTTCGAGCGAAGCATGCCCTCGGACTTGATCCGTGGGTGGATACCGGTTCGCCTGAAGAAAACGCGTCAAAACAAAAATCTGGAGCCCCGTTCCGATTCAATCGGAACGGAAAGGGCTCCAGGTCAGGCCGGCCCGGTGGCGACCGGCGGGCCGTTGGCCGCGCCCCACTCGGTCCACGAGCCGTCATAAAGCGCCGGGTTCTCGACGCCGAGACGATAGAGCGCAAACGTCAGCACCGCGGCGCTCACGCCGGAGCCGCAACTGGTCACGATGGGGGCATCGAGCTTCACGCCAGCAGCGAGAAACGCGGCCCGCAACTCGTCTGTCGATTTCATCGTGCCGGTCGTGGCGTCGACCAGGTTGTTGTAGGGCAGGCTCAGGCTGCCCGGGATATGGCCGGAACGAAGGCCCGGCCGCGGCTCGGCCACCTTGCCCTGGTAGCGTTCGTTGGCGCGCGCATCGATCACCTGCTCGGCCCGGCTCGCGAGATTGTCGATCAGTTGCTGCATGCTGCGCGTGCGCCGCGCATCGAACGTCGCCTTGAACGTGGCCGGCTTCGGGGTCACCTGCCCTTTCTCGACCTTGCGGCCCTCCGCGACCCACTTTTTCAGGCCGCCATTGAGGATGCGCACTTCCTTGCCAAACGACAGGAACATCCACCACACCCGCGGCGCCGCAACCCAGCCGCCGGAATCGTAGAGCACGACGGTATCGTCATTGCCGATCCCGAGCCCGCCGACATCGCG
>PNLC01000796.1 GCA_013822885.1 Bradyrhizobium sp. | reverse complement strand
CGCCGAGGCCGTCGACCGCGGCCTGCAGCGCCTGGCCGTAGAATTGAAACTCCGGTCCGCGTGCGCTGATTCGCGAGACGCCTGCGGCCTTCAGCCATGACGGCCAATCGTCAGTCGAATGCGCAACCCGGAGCAACGTGGGGCCTTTCAGATCGCTCGGACGCTTGAGCTGGCTGGCCAGCCGCGGTGCGCAGACCGGAAGCAAATCAGCCGCGAATAGCGGCTCGGCGGTCAGGCCCGGCCACTCGCCGTCGCCGAGCTGGATGCCGCAGCTCCAGTCGTCGCCGAACGGCGCCGCCGCGCCGCCGGTGGTGATTCGCACATCGATTTCGGGCTCTTCCTTGCGGAAATCCGCCAGCCGCGGGATCAGCCATTTCATCGCAAAGGTCGGCCCGACACCGATGGTCAGCACGCGGACGCCGCTCGGCGCCGTCACCTGCGCGGTCAGGCTCGCCAGCGCATCGAAGATCGGCGTCAGCCCGCTCTGGTAGGCGCGGCCCGCCGCCGTGGTGACCAGGCGGTTGGCCTTGCGCTCGAACAGCGCGACGCCGAGTCGCTGCATCCAAAAGATGCACCATCCGGCTGACGGCGGCGGCGGACACGTTGAGCTCGGCGCCGGCCGCCGCGAAGCTGCCGCCGCGCGCCGCGGCTTCGAACGCCTTGATGCCATTGAGAAAAAGCAGCCGCCGCACATAACCCTCAGGAAAACTGATGCCAGGGCAAGATAACTCAGTTTGCGCGCCGCTTCCAAGCGCGGCAGATATGTTTCCGGAGAGATGCCGATGACCCCGCTGATGATCGCCGCCCTCGGGGCGCTCATGGTCGCAACCGCGTTCCTGTCGGGGCTGTTTGGCATGGCCGGCGGGATGATCCTGATCGGCGTGCTGCTGACCATCATGCCGCTGCCGACGGCGATGGTGCTGCATGCAATCACGCAGATGGCCTCGAACGGCTGGCGCGCCTTTCTGTGGCGGGCGCATATCCGCTGGCGGCCGGTGTTCGTCTATCTGATCGGCTGCGCGCTCGCGCTCGGGGTCTGGTCGATCGCCCGCTATGTGCCGGACAAGCCGATCGCGCTGCTGCTGCTCGGCGTCACCCCGTTCATGGCGCGGCTGATGCCGAAGAACCTGAAGCCCAACCCCGACAGCATCGCGCAGGGCTCGTTCTACGGCTTCATCTGCATGGGGCTGATGCTGATGACCGGCGTGTCCGGCCCGCTGATGGACACCTTCTTCCTCGGCGGCAATTTCGGCCGCCGCGAGGTGGTCGCGACCAAGGCGACCTGCCAGGTCGCCAGCCATCTCACCAAGCTGGTGTATTTCGGCGGCATCATCGACCAGGCCGCCACGCTCGATCCGGTGCTTGCGGCGGTCGCGATCGCGGCCTCGATGCTCGGCACCACGCTGGCGCGGCGTATCCTGGAAGCCATGAGCGACGCGCAGTTTCGCACCTGGGCGAACCGGCTGATCACGACCGTTGCCGGCTACTACATCCTCTACGGCGGCTGGCTGCTGTTCACGCGCAACAGCGCGATGGCGTTCTGAGCTGGCCGCGCTCGACGGGAGGACCCGATGACGGAGAAAACCGACGCGCTGGCGCTCGACCTTGTCGAATGGGTGGCGCGCGAGCCGAGGTGACCGGGCCGATCACATTCGCGCGTGACGGACCGTGGCCATTGACTCGCAGCGGCGATCCGCCCAAATTCATGCAATCGCATCCACTTTGCGATCGCCCGGTTTCATCCCTGCAGGAACGTCCCATGATCGACCTTCATTACTGGACCACGCCGAACGGCCACAAGATCACGATGTTCCTCGAGGAGACCGGGCTGAAATACAAGATCTTCCC
>PNLC01000795.1 GCA_013822885.1 Bradyrhizobium sp. | reverse complement strand
CGACGGGCACGCCGATTGCGCTTCTGATCGAGAACACCGACCAGCGCTCCAAGGACTATTCCGAGATCAAGGACAAGTTTCGCCCCGGTCATGCCGACTTCACCTACGAGGCCAAATACGGCCTGCGCGACTATCGCGGCGGCGGCCGTTCGTCGGCGCGCGAGACCGCGACCCGCGTCGCCGCCGGCGCCATCGCGCGGAAAATCCTGCCCGACGTGAAGGTCCGCGGCGCGCTGGTGCAGATGGGCCCGCACAAGATCGATCGCGGCAACTGGGACTGGGACGAGATCGCGCGCAATCCGTTCTTCTGCCCGGACAAGGACAAGGCCGCGTTCTTCGAGCAATATCTCGACGGCATCCGCAAGAGCGGCTCCTCGATCGGCGCGGTCATCGAAGTCGTTGCCGAAGGCGTGCCGCCGGGTCTCGGCGCGCCGATCTACGCCAAACTCGACGGCGAACTGGCGGCCGCGATGATGAGCATCAACGCCGTGAAGGGTGTCGAGATCGGCGCAGGGTTTGGCGCCGCCGAATTGTCGGGCGAGGAAAACGCCGACGAGATGCGCACCAGCAACAACGGCACGCGGTTTCTGTCGAACAACGCCGGCGGCGTGCTCGGCGGCATCTCCACCGGCCAGCCGGTGGTGGTGCGCTTTGCGGTGAAGCCGACATCGTCGATTCTTTCGCCGCGCAAGACGGTGGATCGCGCCGGCGCCGACACCGACATCATGACCAAGGGCCGCCACGACCCCTGCGTCGGCATCCGCGCGGTGCCGGTAGGCGAGGCGATGATGGCCTGCGTGCTGGCCGATCATTTTCTCCGCCATCGCGGGCAGGTCGGCCGCGATTAGAGCCGATAGGGCATTCGGATGCCGGGATCTCCGACTGCAAAATCCCTCGTACTTCGTGTGACCAGAAGCATCGCGTGTACCTGTGCCGTTGCCCAGATAATTGCGTCGGGCAATTTGATGTGATGGCTGCGGCGCAAGCTGACCGCGCGCTCTGCAATCCCCTCGTCGAGCGCAATGATATCGAATGAGTTCAAAAAACTCCGCGTCATATCCTCGACATCTTCGGTAGCGCCGACCATTACCTCCATCCATGTGACGATACTGACGGCTTTGGCCTCGTAGCGTCGAAGTTCAGTGCGCGCCTGCGGAACGGCATTGAGATAGTCGACGAGAACGTTGGTGTCGAACAGCGCTTTCACCATTCGCTACGCATTTTTTCCTGATAGGCCAAGCCGTCGATCTTGCGTTTGCCCCATAGACCGAACGCATCGCCGCTCTGCTTTTCGCGTCGCTTTCCGAGATAGTCATCGATCGCTTGACGTATCAAGGACGCACGAGATCGCTTCTCCTTTTTTGACAATTCGTCCAGCGCTCGCATTTGGCTGTCGCCGAGGTCGACCAGTGTGCGCATCCCGTACTCCCATATATGATATCTATACCATATATCATATTTGAACGATTGTTCGATCCCTCACCGCATCGCGTCCGCGATCTTCTCCGCCGACATCAGGACCGGAAAATTGGTGTTGGCGCACGGCACCACCGGGAAGATGGAGGCGTCGACCACGCGCAGACCCTGCACGCCCTTGACGCGGCCTTGCGTGTCGACCACCGCCATCGGGTCATCGTCCCGGCCCATCCGGCACGAACACGACGCATGCCACACGCCGATCGCTGACTTGCGCACGAAGGCTTCCAGCGCCTCGTCGTCGCTCATGACCTGCTCGAAGGTAAAGCCTTCGACGACGAAATTGTCGATCATGTAGTGGCGCAACGCTGCCGGCCCGTCCATCAGCTTGGCGGCGATGGCGGTGAGAATCTTGTTCTTCGTATTGACCACGCCGATCTTGCGCACG
>PNLC01000794.1 GCA_013822885.1 Bradyrhizobium sp. | reverse complement strand
CCGATAAGACATCATTAACCCTGCCGGCCTTAGGGTCTGTCTGACGCCGAAGGATCGGCCGTCGGGTGCCGAAGATGTCGTTTGCGCAAAAGAAACCGTCCACTGTCCCGTCTGCCGAGGAGCGGCGGCGCTTTCAGCGCGTCAAGGTCCACCTGCTCGGCCGCTACATGCTGCCCGACCGCCGCGAGTTTCCTTGCCAGATTATTAACATGTCGCCGGGTGGACTGGCCCTGCTGGCGCCCGGCATCGGCAATGTCGGCGACCGGGTGATCGCCTATCTCGACCATATCGGCCGGGTTGAGGGCAAAATCACCCGTATCATCGACAATGGCTTTGCCATGACGGTCGGCGCTACCGCGCGCAAGCGCGACAAGCTCGCCGCCCAGCTCACCTGGCTCGCCAACCGTGATATTCTCAACCTGCCGGAAGACCGCCGCCACGACCGCATCATTCCGCGCAACCCGATCGCGCTGCTCACCCTCGAGGACGGCAGCAAGATGACCTGCCGCATCATCGACCTGTCGCTCTCGGGCGCCGCCATCGCCGCAGAGAACCGCCCGCCCGTCAAATCCCTGGTCATGCTGGGCAAGGTCCAGTCGCGCGTGGTGCGAAATCTCGAAGAAGGCTTCGCCCTCGAGTTCGTCCACGAGCAGATTGCCGAGACGCTCGAAGACGCGGTTACTGCGCGGTAAAGCGCCAACCGCCCAAAATACCTCTCTCCAGCCCTGAAAAGCGGTATCCGGTTCTCCGGGACGCCGCCCTTGCGCATCCGGCACCCAGCGCAAGTTGGTTAACGCAGCGCACTTTTGCGCGCAGATTTCCCTGCAGCTTCAGTCTCGCGGACCCTAATGCGTAAAATTTGAATCAATTGCAGTTGTTTCAAATTTTAGTCGAATTCGATTCAAGTATAGATCGAATTAGCGCCAGCTTTTACTCGAATGTACTTGCCTGACTTAGCGGCGGTGCAAATCCTTTGTGTGAAACGTGGTCCCAACAAGAAACGGGGGCCACAATGTTTTTCAGGGGACAGGGAAAGGGACTGGCGGTCATCGCCGTCCTTTTGGGAATGAGCGGCGCGGCGAAAGCCGGTGAAGCTGTCTATGCGAGCCTTGGCGACACCGCGCGTTCGCCGATCGGCTGGGTCGAATTCTGCGCCGACAACGTAAGCGAGTGCCGCGGTGGCACCTCGCAGCCGCGCGACATCGTGATGTCGCAGACGGCGTGGCGGGATCTGGTGCGGGTCAACAAGTGGGTCAACGAGACCATCAAGCCGATTACCGACATGGATCACTGGGGTGTGGTCGAGAAATGGTCGTTGCCGTCAGACGGCTACGGCGACTGCGAAGACTACGTGCTTCTGAAGCGCAAGATGCTGATCGACGCCGGATGGCCGCGCGAGGCGCTGCTGATCACGGTGGTGCGCGACAAGAAGGGAGAAGGCCACGCGGTGCTGACCGTCAAGAGCGACAAGGGCGAGTTCGTTCTCGACAACCAGAACGAAACCGTCCTGGCCTGGACCGATACCGGCTACCGCTTCGTCAAGCGTCAGTCGCAGAGCGATCCCAACGTGTGGGTCTCGCTAGGTGACGGCCGCCCCGCGGTCGCCACCGCGTCGTCCCGCGATCGATAACAACACAAGGATTTACGAACCCGCGACCCGGTCACATCCCCACCCCTCCCCGTCCCAGACCGGTTCGCGCGCGGCCACCCTTCCCCCAAAGGGTGGCCGCAACTTTTTGAGGCCATGGACCGCATGTAGCTCGGCCGGAATTTTTGCGCGGCGCGATCAATGTGCCATGATTGGCGCCCCCAACGGGAGAACGCACCTTGGCTCACAGCGAGATCGACGCCATCCGCGCATTGCTGGGTT
>PNLC01000793.1 GCA_013822885.1 Bradyrhizobium sp. | reverse complement strand
GAGCCGTCGGCGAGCTGGATGTCGGCGAGGATCAGGCCCGGCTTCTTGTTCTTGGCCAGCGCAACCGCGTCGGCATGGGTGCGGGCGACGCCGATCACGTTGTGGCCGAGGTTCTTCACCAGGCTCTCGAGGTCCATCGCGATGAAGGTCTCGTCCTCGATGATGAGAACATCGGTGGCGATCTCCGCCGCCATCTCGCGGCCGGCGGTGTCCGTCAGCCGGCGCGTTTCGGGGATATCGACGCCCAGAACGAAGGCCACCTCTTCCTCGGAGAAGCCTTCCAGCGACAGCAGCAGGAAGGCCTGGCGCGGCAACGGGGTGATGTTCGAGAGCCGGCGCTCCGGCGGCAGCGACAGCGTCGCCACCTCAGGGTTATCGTTGAGCGAGACCGAATTCCAGATTTGGGTAAACAGCTTGAACAGTCCGGCACGGGGACCGTGCCGTTCATCCAGCAGTGAGGCGTCCTGCAGCAGGGCCTCAAGCATGGCGGCCACGTAGGCATCGCCCGACCCCTGGCTTCCGGTAAGCGCACGGGCGTAGCGCCGCAACAGCGGCAGATGTTCAGCAACGAGCTGTGATCGGGACATCCCCATTCCATCCTTGTTTTTGGCCATCATCCTGGCCGTGTACTTAGGGTCTCAACTCGGCGGACGTAACCCGGGACGCCGCGTCCGGCGTCGATTTCCGGTACTCGTCGGGGGGACCCGGTTCCCCTGGCACCCCGATTACGCCGGGGGCTTCAAAAAGTTCCAAAAAAGTTCCAGAATTTCGGAACCATACGGACCCGTTCGCATTAGCTTCTGACCAATAGCGCGGCGGCCAAGGCCCCAATTTCGAGGCAAGCTCTTGAAACCACAGAGAATTAACTCTCGGGGAAGCGTGGATCAGATCATGAAGGAAGTAAAGAAGCAGGGCGGGCTTAACGCCGAGATTCAGTCCAGGATCGGGCATCAGCTCCGCGCCATGTACGACGATGTGGTGCGGCAAGGCGTGCCGGACCGCTTCGCAGAGCTCATTCGGAAGCTCGATGGGCCCGAACAAGCGGCAGCCCAGGTGGATCAAGCCGCAAAAAACGACGGGAGGGATTAATGCCTCTCACCGACTCACTGCGCGACGATATTTTGGCGTCGGTACCGAGCCTGCGCGCGTTCGCGATCTCGCTTTCGGGCAATGGCGACCGTGCCGACGACCTGGTTCAGGAGACGTTGCTGCGCGCCATTGCCAACATCGACTCGTTCCAGCCCGGCTCGAACCTGCCGGCATGGCTGTTCACCATCCTGCGTAACCTGTTCCGCTCGGACTATCGCAAGCGGCGGCGCGAGGTGGAGGACGCCGAGGGCAATTACGCTAAGACGCTCAAGACCCAGCCCGCGCAAAACGCGCATCTGGAGTTCGAGGAATTTCGCGTAGCCCTCGACAAGCTGCCGCAGGACCAGCGCGAAGCGCTGATCCTGGTCGGTGCCTCCGGCTTCTCCTATGAGGACGCTGCGGCGATCTGCGGCTGCGCGGTCGGCACCATCAAGAGCCGCGTCAACCGCGCACGCTCCAAACTGAGCGCCCTGCTCTACGTCGACGGCGCCGAGGATTTCGGTCCCGACGATACGGTGCGCGCGGTGATCGGCGGCAACGGCGGCTGATGACGTCATCGAAGCGACACGGAAAGGCGGCCCCCATCGGGCCGCCTTTTTTGTTGTCGCGGTTTTGATTTCAGATACGTAGTCGGATGGAGCCAGCGCAATCCGGGATCAACTGCCGCACTGCCGCACCGACCGCCAACGTCGTCCCTGCGAACGCATGCGAACGCAGGGACGACTGCGGAGAAAGGGTGCCCTACTTCACCGGCCGCACCGGCGCGGTGATCTGGTCGGTGC
>PNLC01000792.1 GCA_013822885.1 Bradyrhizobium sp. | reverse complement strand
GAGCCGGCCGACGACGAAGTCGTGGTCCGGGTCGAAGCGACGCCGATCAATCCGTCCGATCTGGGGCTTTTGATCGGCCCGGCCGACATGTCGACCGCGAAAGTCACCGGCACCAAGGACGCTCCCCTGATCACCGCCAAGATGCCGGAAGCCGCCATGCGGATGATGGCGGCGCGGCTCGATCAGTCGCTCCCCGTCGGCAACGAGGGCGCCGGCGTCGTGATCCGGACCGGTGCCTCGGAAGCCGCCAAGGCGCTGATGGGCAAGACGGTCTCGATGATCGGTGGCGCGATGTACACGCAGTATCGCACCATCAAGGCGCGGGACGTCATGGAGCTTCCCGCCGGCACGACGGCCGCCGACGGCGCGTCCTGGTTCGTCAACCCGCTGACCGCACTCGGCATGACCGAGACCATGCGGCGCGAAAACCACAAGGCGCTGGTGCATACCGCGGCCGCCTCGAACCTCGGGCAGATGCTCAACAAGATCTGTATCAAGGATGGCATCGGCCTCGTCAACATCGTGCGCAGCAAGGAGCAGGCGGACATCCTGCACAAGATCGGCGCCAAACATGTCGTCGATTCCACTTCGCCCACCTTCATGGACGACCTCACCAACGCGCTAGTGGAAACCGGTGCCACGATCGCGTTCGACGCCATCGGCGGCGGCAAGCTGGCGGGGCAGATCCTCACCTGCATGGAGGCCGCGGCCAACAAGACCGCCAAGGAATACAGCCGCTACGGCTCGAACGTGTACAAGCAGGTCTACATCTACGGCAGCCTCGACAACCGTCCGACCGAGTTAAACCGTGCGTTCGGCCTGACCTGGGGTGTCGGCGGCTGGCTCCTGACGCCGTTCCTGCAGAAGATCGGCCCGGCCGAAATCGGCAAGCTGCGCCAGCGCGTCGCCTCCGAACTCAAGACCACCTTTGCCAGCCACTACACGCAGGTGGTGTCGCTGCCGGAGGTGCTGCAACTTTCCAACATCGCGGTCTATAACAAGCGTTCCACCGGCGATAAATTCCTGATCAACCCGAGCAAGGGCTGACGGCGCCCGGTCCGGGCGTTTGTCCCGCTACGAAGCCGACAGGCCGCCCTATCGAGGCGGCCTGTTCCGCATTAAGGCAGAGATCTCACCAAAGACGATACATGCACTTGCATCTTTTTGTTGAACCAGCGTAAGACAGCGCAGGCGCACCAGCTTCAAAAGGGATATCCAATGGCCACCCACACCATCGTCACGATTGTCGGCAGTCTCCGCAAGGAAAGCTTCTCGCTCAAGGTCGCCAATGCGCTCGCCAAGCTGGCGCCGGCCTCGCTGAAGCTCGACGTCACCACGCTGGAAAGCATTTCCTTCTTCAGCCAGGATCTGGAGGCGGCCCCGCCGGCCGACTGGCTGGCGTTTCGCGAGAAGCTGCAGAAGTCGGACGGCGTGCTGTTCGTGACGCCGGAATACAACCGCTCGATCCCCGGCGTCCTGAAGAACGCCATCGACGTCGCCTCGCGCCCCTATGGCAAGAGCTCGTTGCTGGGCAAGCCGATCGGCATCATCGGCAACGCGCCCGGCGCGCTGGGCGGCGTCAACGCGGTCAAGCATCTGCAGAACATCCTGCCGGGCATTGCCGGCCCGATCCTCGGCCAGCCCGAAATCTACCTGAACGCCATCGGCGACGCCTTCGACGACAAGGGCCAGCTCACGAAGGAGCCGGTGCAAAAGCTGCTGCAGCAATACCTGGATGCGTTCGCGGCGTTCGTCGAAAAGCAGAACGGGTAGGACGACGGCCCATCCCGTCATATGTGGACGGCCCCTATTGGCAAGCCCTTTTTGACGTGTCGAACGAGTTGGTCTGCTTCGGTCATATGTCCGGCCTGTTGGTGC
>PNLC01000791.1 GCA_013822885.1 Bradyrhizobium sp. | reverse complement strand
GGTTGTTGAGCACCAGCGCGCCTTCACGCGAGATCGGCGCAAACAGCCCGCCCTGCTTCAACGCCGAGGCGCGCCAGGCGTACAGCAACAGGCTGCCGCCGATGAAGAGGCAGAGGATCAGCAGGATGAACACGCCGCGCGACGGATCGGTCGCGAACGCGTGCACCGAGGTCAGCACGCCCGAGCGCACCAGGAAGGTGCCGAGCAGCGACAGCGAGAACGTCAGGATCGATAGCAGGATGGTCCAGACCTTCAGCGCGTTGCGCTTTTCCATCACGACCGCTGAATGCAGCAGCGCGGTACCGGCGAGCCAGGGCATCAGCGAGGCATTCTCGACCGGGTCCCAGAACCACCAGCCGCCCCAGCCGAGCTCATAATAGGCCCAGTACGATCCCATCGCGATGCCGAGCGTGAGGAAGATCCACGCCACCAGCGTCCATGGCCGCACCCAGCGCGCCCAGGCTGCGTCGATGCGGCCCTCAAGCAAGGCGGCAACGGCGAACGAAAACGAGATAGAGAAGCCGACATAGCCGAGGTAGAGCATCGGCGGATGCACCGCGAGGCCGATGTCCTGCAGCACCGGATTGAGATCCCTGCCCTCGATCGGCGGGCTGGCGATGCGCAGGAACGGATTCGAGGTGACCAGGATGAACAGATAGAACGCGCTGGCGATCCAGGCCTGCACGGCAAGCACATGCGCACGCAGCGACAGCGGCAGATTGTTGCCAAAGGCGGCGACCAGGCCACCGAACAGCGCCAGGATCGTAACCCACAGCAGCATCGATCCTTCGTGATTGCCCCACACGCCGGTGATCTTGTAGACTAGCGGCTTCGTCGAGTGCGAGTTCTCGAATACGTTGACGACGGAAAAATCCGACACAATGTACAACGTCACCAGCGCCGCGAACGACGCGGCCACGAACAGCAATTGCGCCAGCGCCGTCGAGCGCGCGACGTTCATCAGGGCGTGATCGCCCCAGCGCGCACCGACCATCGGCACCGTGGACTGAATCAGCGCCAGCGCGAGCGCCAGCACCAGCGCGTAATGTCCGGCTTCCGCGATCAACGCGACGCTCCCTTGGTCGGCGCGGATGCGGCGGCGTCCGGCTTGGCTCCGTAATCGTCTTTCCAATGACCCTGCTTCTTCAGGGCATCGGCGACGTCCCTGGGCATGTAGGTCTCGTCGTGTTTCGCCAGTACGGTGTCGGCCTTGAAGACCCCGGCAGCGTCGAGCACGCCTTCGGCGACGACGCCCTGCCCTTCGCGAAACAGGTCGGGCAGAATTCCCTTGTAGGCGACCGGCAGCGTGGCACTGCCGTCGGCGACGCTGAAGTTCACCGCGAGATTGTCGCCGCGCACCAGCGAGCCCGGCTGCACCAGTCCACCGAGCCGAAAACGCTTGCCGGGCGGGATCTGCTTCTCGGCCGCCATCGAGGGCGTGGAAAAGAACACGATCGAGTCGCGCATCGCGTTCAGCACCAGCGCCGCCGCGACCGCGAGCACCGCGAGCGAACCGCCGATCATGGTCAAACGCCGCTGCTTGCGGGTCATGAATATCCTCTGTCTTCGCCCTGGCCCTGGCGCATCCTGCTACCCATCCAGCCCGAGATTCCGTGCGCCCTCATTGAGCTGGCGCAAGCGATCGGCATCGTTGGCTACCGCCTGGCGCGCGTCACCTAGCGCGCTCGCCGCCTTGTCGCGTTCGCCCATGACCATATAGGCGCGCAGCAGCCGCAGCCATCCCTCGACATCGTCGCCGTTTTGCTTCAGCCGCGTCGCCAGCCGATCGACCATGCCGCGGATCATCGCACCGCGGTCGTCTTCGCTCATGTCCTTGGCGGCCGCCATCGCGTCGCTGGAAAGCGCCGGCGGGGCCGGA
>PNLC01000790.1 GCA_013822885.1 Bradyrhizobium sp. | reverse complement strand
CCAGCCCGAGGCGATGGTGCCGACGAAATCGAAAATGCCCATCGCCGCGAGCAGGCTTGCCGCCTGCACCTGTGGAATGCCGAAATCGAGGCACATCGGAATCAGATGCACCTGGATCAGACCGTTGGTCGAGGCGCCACAGATGAAGAAGGTGGCGAACAGGATCCAGAACACACGCGATTTCGACGCGTCGCGAAGCGCGCCCAGCGCCGCCGCCATGATCGGCGTGGTGTTGGGGGGCGGCGCCGGCAACGGTTCGGTGCCTTCGTCGCCGTATGGCCGCAGGCCTACGTCACTGGGACGGTCGCGCATCAGCATCAGCACGGCGAAGGCGGCAACGCCCAGCATAACGCAGATCAGCACCAGCGCGATCCGCCAGCCGTAATGATCGGTCAGGCTTGCCAATAGCGGCAGGAACGCAAGCTGTCCGGTAGCGACGCTCGCGGTGAGAATGCCGACGACAAGGCCGCGCCGCGCCACGAACCAGCGCGCGGCAATCGTTGCCCCCAGTACCAGCGCCGTCATGCCGGTCCCGAGCCCGATCACCACGCCCCACAGCAGAATCAGGTGCCAGACCTTGGTCATCGCCAGTGAGGCAATCAGGCCCGATACGACAACGAGCAGCGCCAACAGCGTAATATTGCGCAGGCCATAACGGTTCATCAGCGCCGCGGCGAACGGCGCCATCAGTCCGAACAGGACGAAGCGGATGGACAGCGCCGAGGAAATCTCCGCCGTGGTCCAGCCGAATTCCTTCTGCAACGGCACGATGAAAACGCCGGGCGCGCCGACGGTGCCGGCCGAAATCAGCGCGGTGAGAAAAGTCACGCCGACCATCACCCAGCCGTAGTGGATGTTACGGCGGGCGAGGGTGGCCGACAGCCAGTTCGAGATCATTGAGCCTCGGAGAATTCTAACCGGACGGATTACAGGATTCGTCGCATTCTGCCGGATCGGCCGTGCGACTTAAATACCTAAGTTCCCTCGTTTCAGGACAAGCTAATTTCAGCGCGTGATCCGCTCCACCGCGATCGCCGTGGCTTCACCGCCGCCGATGCAAAGCGCCGCAACGCCGCGCTTGAGGTTGCGCGCCTCCAGCGCATGCAGCAGCGTCACGATCAGCCGCGCGCCGGTGGCGCCGATGGGATGACCGAGCGCACAGGCGCCGCCGTTGACGTTCAGCTTCTCCCGGGGGATGCCGAGGTCCTTCTGCGCCGCCATCGCCACCACGGCAAAGGCCTCGTTGATTTCGAACAGGTCGACATCGCCGACGCTCCAGCCGACCTTGTCCAGCAGCTTGCGAATGGCCGGGATCGGCGCCGTGGTGAACCATTTCGGTTCCTGGCTGTGGGTGGCGTGCCCCTTGATCACCGCCAGCGCCGGAAGACCGTCGCGATCGGCGAGCGAGCTTTTTGCGAGGATGAGCGCCGCAGCGCCGTCGGCGTTCGCCGAGGAGGCGGCCGGCGTGATGGTGCCGTTGGCCCGGAACGCGGCTTTCAGCCCGGGGATTTTTGCAGGGTCCACCTTCAGCGGGTGCTCGTCATTGGCGATAATCCGCGGCCCGGCCTTTTCGGTCAGCGTGATCGACGCGATCTCGCTCCTGAACGCGCCGCCTTCGACCGCCTTGCGTGCGCGCGTCAGCGTCTCCATCGCGTAAGCGTCCTGATCGGCGCGGGTGAACTGATAGGCTTCGGCGGTGGCCTCGCCGAAATCGCCCATCGAGCGGCCTGTCTCGTAGGCGTCTTCCAGCCCGTCCATCATCATGTGATCGATGATCCGGTCATGACCGGCACGATAGCCGCCGCGCGCCTTTGCCAGCAGATAGGGCGCATTGCTCATGCTCTCCATGCCGCCGGACAGCACGATCTCGGCCGAGCCC
>PNLC01000789.1 GCA_013822885.1 Bradyrhizobium sp. | reverse complement strand
GGCCATGGTCCGGGCGAGCAGCTTGCTCGACGGCATCACCGCGCCCATGTGCAGCGGCTTTTCGATCCATGAACGAAGGAAGCGGACCTCATCGTCAAGACGGGGCTTCTTCGAAACGCGCACGGACGATTGCAAAGGCATGTCGCTACCAGGCGGGACCGCAACAAAGCGGGGGATGTCAGAAAACAGTCATAAACACGTATAGGTCGACAGGGACATGGTCAAGCCAAACGCTCACGCGCCGGATCGGCCAAGGCGTCGTCGATACATGGATAACGTCATGTGTAAGCTGAATGAATCATGACTGCGGGCGGATGCACGCATCCGCATGTCTCTCGTGCATGCGGTCAGGAACTGGCTCGGTTGCCGAAGAAGTCCTTTACCTTGGTGAAGAAGCCCGCCGCTTCCGGCTGTGTGGCGCCGGACGACAGCTTTTCGAACTCGGACAGCAATTCCTGCTGCTTCTTGGTCAGATTCTGCGGCGTTTCGACCATGACCTGGACATACATGTCGCCGGTCTGGCGCGAACGCAGCACCGGCATTCCTTTTGATGCAATGCGAAAACGACGACCGGACTGCGTCCCCGGCGGCACCTTCACCTTGGTCTTGCCCTTGTCGATGGTCGGCACCTCGAAGTCGCCGCCAAGGGCTGCCGCCACCATCGAGATCGGCACCCGGCAATGCAGATCGGCGCCGTCGCGCTGGAAGAACTCGTGCGTCGAAAGCGACAGGAAAATGTAGAGGTCGCCGGGCGGCCCGCCGCGCACGCCGGCCTCGCCTTCGCCGGCCAGCCGGATGCGGGTGCCGTCCTCGACGCCTTGCGGGATGTTGACCGACAAGGTCCGGTCGCGCGTCACCCGTCCCGAGCCTGCGCAGTTGGGGCAGGCATCCTCGATCATCTGGCCACGGCCCTGACAACCGGGGCAGGTCCGCTCCAGCGTGAAGAAGCCCTGGGCCTGCCGCACCCGCCCCTGCCCGCCGCAGACCGAGCAGTTCTTCGGCTTGGTGCCGGCCTTGGCGCCGGTGCCGGAACAGGGCTCGCAGGTGACCGAGACCGGAATCTCGATCTGCGCGGTCTTGCCGAGGTAGGCTTCCTCCAGCGTGATTTCCATGTTGTAGCGCAGGTCGGCGCCGCGCTCGCGTCCGCCGCTGCGGCCGCCACGCTGCCCGGCCATGCCGAACAGGTCCTCGAAAATGTCTGAGAACGACGAGGCGAAGCCGGCGCCGAAGCCAGGCCCGCCGCCGCCCATACCCTGCTCGAACGCGGCATGGCCGTAGCGGTCATAGGCGGCACGCTTCTCGCCGTCCTTGAGGACTTCGTAGGCTTCGTTGATTTCCTTGAACCTGACTTCGCTGGTGGCGTCGCCCGGATTCTTGTCCGGATGCCATTTCATCGCCAGCTTGCGGAAGGCCGCCTTGAGCTTGCCGTCGTCTGCGTTCCGCTCAACTTCCAGGGTTTCGTAGTAGCAGCGCTTGGTGGACATCAGTCAAACCCGCCCGAATTCGCCTTCGTACCGAAGCAGCTGAAAAGATGCAGCCTTCGGCTTAAAGAAAAATGACCCCCATCCATCGAGACGCTGCGGTTGCGCTCTTTGGCATGGGGGTCATGTTCGAAAGCCCGCGTTAAGCCGACTTCTTGTTGTTCTTGTCGTCGTCGACCTCGGTGAACTCCGCGTCGACCACGTCATCCTTGGCCGCATCCCTCTTGGCGTCGGCCTCGGCCTGCTGCTTGTACATGGCCTCGCCGAGTTTCATCGAAGCCTGCGCCACGGTGTTGGTCTTGGCCTTGATGGCCTCGGCATCGTCGCCCTTCAGCGCCTCCTTCAGATCGCTGACGGCGTCTTCGATGGCACGGCGCTCGGACTCCTCGACCTTCGAACCGTGTT
>PNLC01000788.1 GCA_013822885.1 Bradyrhizobium sp. | reverse complement strand
CCACTACTGCATTGCGAGAGCCTTGGAATTATGGTTTGAGAGGCTGGATTTCGACGCGTTCTAACGATCTGGCCCAAGGTACTGTAGCAGGACTGTTGCAGGTACTTTTGAAGGTGTACTTCTGAAGTACCTCCGGTTGGCCGTTTGTGAGGGCGGATCGTGCGGCATTTGCGGCCATCCGGCGGCAGTGCTTTGGGGACTTATTCAAGGGAGCGCGAGCGGCATGAAGATGTCGAAGGGCCTGACGGGCCGGCGGTTGCTAGGGATGGCGGTAGCGGGCATCACGCTCGTGTCCGGCGGAATGGCTTTGGCGGCGCAGCCGCAGCCGTGGGAAGTGACGCTGCAGCCGGCCGCGTCCCCGGTGATGGAGAACATCGTCTGGTTCCACAATTTCCTGTTTGTGCTAATCACGCTGATTACGCTGTTCGTGCTGGGGCTGCTGGTCGCGGTGGTGGTGAAGTTCAACGCCAAGGCCAATCCGGTCCCTTCCAAGACCACCCACAACACGCTGATCGAGGTGGCCTGGACGCTGATTCCGGTGCTGATCCTGGTCGGCATCGCGGTGCCGTCGTTCCGCCTGCTGTTCCTGCAACTCGACATTCCCAAGGCCGACCTGACCATCAAGGCCACGGGCAAGCAGTGGTACTGGAGCTATTCCTACCCCGATAACGGCAAGTTCGAATTCGATTCGCTGATGGCGGCCGACAAGCAGCCGCGCCTGCTCGGTGTCGACAACGAGATGGTGGTGCCGGTCAATAAGGTGGTCCGGGTCCAGACCACCGGTGCCGACGTGATCCACGCTTTTGCGGTGCCGGCCTTCGGTATCAAGATCGACTCCATTCCCGGCCGACTCAACGAGACCTGGTTCAAGGCGACCAAGGTCGGCATGTATTACGGCCAGTGCTCCGAACTGTGCGGCAAGGACCACGCCTTCATGCCGATCGCGGTACGGGTCGTGGAGGATCAGGAATTCGCGGCCTGGGTTGAGGCCGCGAAGAAGAAATATGCGACCAACCCGGCAAATACCTACGCCGCGGCTGGGCAGGCTGCGCAGTAGCCTTCCAGGCGCGCAGTAATCGGGACAAGGGCGACGGGACCTGAAAAGGTCCCAAAAGGGACTGCAAGGCAGGATTTCAAAATGGCAACGACCGCAGCGACACACCACGATCACGCCCAGGGACACGGACATGACGACCACGCGCATGCCAATCCGACCGGATGGCGGCGCTGGGTCTATTCGACGAACCATAAGGACATCGGCACGATGTACCTTATCTTCGCGATATTCGCGGGCATCATCGGTGCGGCGATGTCGGTCGCGATCCGCATCGAGCTGATGTATCCCGGCGTCCAGTTCTTCCACGAATCCCACACCTACAATGTGTTCGTGACCTCGCACGGCCTGATCATGATCTTCTTCATGGTGATGCCGGCGATGATCGGCGGCTTCGGCAACTGGTTCGTGCCGCTGATGATCGGCGCGCCCGACATGGCGTTCCCGCGCATGAACAACATCTCGTTCTGGCTGCTGCCGGCCTCCTTTGCGCTGCTGTTGATGTCCACCTTCGTCGAGGGTGAGCCGGGCGCCAACGGCGTCGGCGCGGGCTGGACCATCTACGCGCCGCTGTCGACCTCGGGCCATCCGGGACCGGCGGTCGATTTCGCGATCCTGTCGCTGCATCTGGCCGGCGCCTCCTCGATTCTCGGCGCCATCAACTTCATCACCACGATCTTCAACATGCGCGCGCCGGGCATGACCCTGCACAAGATGCCGCTGTTCGTCTGGTCGATCCTGGTGACGGTGTTCCTGCTGCTGTTGTCGCTGCCGGTGCTTGCCGGCGCCATCACCATGCTGCTCACCGACCGCAATTTCGGCACCACCTTCTTCT
>PNLC01000787.1 GCA_013822885.1 Bradyrhizobium sp. | reverse complement strand
TCGACCACCCACAGCCAGCTCGACGACGCCGCCAAGGTGAAATCGGGCGCCGCGCCCGACGTCGTGCGGCTGTCGATCGGCATCGAGGACAAGGAAGACCTGATCGCGGATCTGGAGCAGGCGCTGACCGCGTAAGGGCTTCACCACGTCCGTCATTCCGGGCGATGCGCAGCATCGAACTACGGTGCGCAATTGCGCACCTGAGAATCTCGAGATTCCTCGGGGTGCAATTGCACCCCTGAGGTCCGGTGCTAACGCACCATCCCGGAATGACGGTGCTTCAGCGCCGTTAACCTCCACAAGTCAGAGGCCTCTCGTTAACGCTCATTCCGGCATAAAGTAGCTCTGACCGCCCTCGGATGATTCGGAGCCGACGATGCTGCGCTGGATGACGCCATTCCTTGTCGCGATTTTCGTGATCGGAACCGCTGCCGCCCAGAGTCCCGACGCCACCAAAGCGGCTGACGGCCCTACCGCAGCGAAGCCTGCCGACAGCCCGGCTGCTGCTCAGCCCTCCGACAAGCCGACAGCCGCCAAGCCTGCAGACACCCTGGCCACCGCCAAGTCGGCCAACAGCCCTCCCGCTGCGAAGCGCGCCGGCAACCCCGCCGCTCCCAGGCGCGCCACGGTCGTTGCCGCCGGCCAGTTGCCGCCGGGCCTGCCCCGCACCCACTACAAATACCGGTCCACGGTTGCCCCCGCCGCGCCCCTCTACGTGCGCCGCGGCCGTGCGGTGGTGATCGAAGACGAAACGGAGGTCCTGTTCGCGCCGCTGGCCGCCTACGCGCCGCGCATCAATGGTACGCCGCTGCTGCCGGGCTCGGCGACGCTGCCCGGCTATTACGGCACGACCCATTCCTACAGCTATGACGGGCCCTATTACGGCGGCCCGTACACGCCCTATTGGGACCGGCTGCCTTACGCCTGCGGGGTGTACGGATATTGCTAGGCGCCTCTCGCCAATAACGGAACGGACCATCGAGTGGCAGGGACATCACGAAAAACCAGGGAAACAGGTTCTGCGAATGCGATCACGGCAGATCTCGTCGCCGTGCTCGTCGCCGTCACCGACGGCGAGCCCAAGATCATGACCATCGCCAACGCCGGCGCGCTGCCGAGCGGTCCGTTCGAATTTACCCACCGCTCGCTGCAAACGGGATTGCGAGCTTGGGTCGAGGCCCAGACCGGCCATCCGCTCGGCTATGTCGAACAGCTCTATACCTTTGCCGATCGCGGCAGGGCCGGCGACGCCAAGTCGCCGCACTCGATCTCAATCAGCTATCTCGGCCTTGCCCGCGAAGACCAGGTGGGTCAGGGTCTCGAAGCCCATTGGTCCGGCTGGTACGAGTATTTCCCGTGGGAGGATCAACGCGCAGGCCTGCCGGCTTCGCTGGCAAAGATGTTGGCGTCGCGGCTGCGGGCATGGTCGAAAGCCGCGTCCACCGCCGCCCTGCAGCGCGAACGCTGGCAGCGCGCGGCCATCACCTTTGGCCTCGACGAGCGCGAATGGAACGAGGAACTGGTGCTGCAGCGTTACGAACTGCTCTACGAAGCCGGACTGATCCCGGAAGCCGTGCGTGACGGGGCGGATGCCACCGCCGTCATCCCCGGCCGGCCGATGACCGGCGACCATCGGCGCATCCTGGCTACCGGAATTGCCAGGCTGCGCGCCAAGATCAAATACCGTCCCGTGGTATTCGAGTTGATGCCCGCGGAATTCACCCTGCTGCAACTGCAACGCAGTGTTGAGGCGCTTGCAGGCCGGCTGGTCCATAAGCAGAACTTCCGCCGCCTCATGGAGCAGCAGCAACTCGTTGAGGAAACTGGCGCAATCGCCGCCGACACCGTCGGCCGGCCGGCCAAGCTGTTTCGTTTCCGCCACGCCGTGCTGGCC
>PNLC01000786.1 GCA_013822885.1 Bradyrhizobium sp. | reverse complement strand
TCATGGTGGGGATCGCGAGAAAGAACGAAAACTCCGCCGACGACCGCTTGTCGGCGCCGAGCAGCATCGCTGCCACGATGCTGGCGCCGGAACGCGACACGCCCGGGATCATCGCAACGCATTGCGCGATGCCGATCCACAGGTACATCAGCAGCGGGAACCGGGTCGCATCGAACTCGCGCGGCTTGAGATCGAGCTGGTCGACCCACAACAGGATCGCGCCGCCGGCGATCAGCGTGAAGCACACGACCCATGGATTGAAGAGATACTCCTTGATGTATTTGCCGCCGAGCAGGCCGATGATCACGGCAGGCAGGAACGCCAGCAGGACGCCGATGACAAAGCGCCGGTCGTCGGCATTGCTGAACATGCCGAGCGCGACGCGCCACAGTCTGGCGAAATAGAGCATGACGATCGCAAGGATCGCGCCGAGTTGAATCAGCACGACGAAGCTCTGCCAGAAGGCCCCCTCGCCGAGGCCGAAGAATTGTTGCGCGAGCAGCATATGGCCGGTCGACGAGACCGGCAGAAATTCCGTGATCCCCTCGATAATGCCGAGAATCACCGCCTTCACTACATCAGACATTATCGGGTGGTCCATTTTGGGCGGAAAAGCGAGGTTCTTCTCGCCTATTCGCCCTCACGCCGCAATCGCAAAAAAAGCCAAACTCCGGTTGCCTCCTGCGCATTCCCGGCTATAGCGTTTTCGAGCGAAGCAATTGCGGCTTCGCGTGAAGAAACGCGTCAAAACAACGGCATGGAGCTTCGGTTCTCATTCAATCAGCACCGATAATGCTTTAGTGTCCCGATTCGCTTGACGCGGCCCGACCAATTGCCGGTTCCGAAGGCGCCGCGCGTCACCCAAGGATTTCATGTACACGCTCTATCATCATCCGTTCTGTCCGCATTCGCGCTTCATTCGCCTCGTGCTCGGCGAACACGGCCTCGACCTGCGCCTGGTGGAAGAGCGGGCTTGGGAGCGGCGCGAGGCTTTTCTTGCGCTCAATCCGGCAGCCGCAACGCCGGTGCTGATCACCGAGGGATTTCCGCCGATCCCCGGCGCCGGGATCATCGCCGAGTATCTCGACGAGACCCACGGCCTGGAGGCGGGCGAACGGCGGCTGCTGCCGGCTTCGATGGCCGAGCGCATCGAGGTTCGCCGGCTGATGGCGTGGTTCAACGACAAATTCTTCGAGGAGGCCTCGAACCCGCTGGTGACCGAGCGCATCTACAAGCGCTTCATGAGCGAGGAGCATGGCGGGGGTTCGCCGGCGACCGACGTGATCCGCGCAGCCAAGGTCAATGTGCGCTATCATCTGGCCTATATCGGCTGGCTGGCGCAGACGCGGAATTTTCTCGCCGGCGACCGGATCTCCTACGCGGACCTCGCCGCCGCGGCACATCTTTCGGCGATCGACTATCTGGGCGATGTGCCATGGAGCGAGGACGAGGCGGCAAAGGCGTGGTACGCGCGGGTGAAATCCCGCCCATCGTTCCGCCCGCTGCTGAGCGAATGGCTGGCCGGGGTGCCGGCGTCGCGGACTTACGTGGACCTCGACTTCTGAATTCGAAGCTCTCGCCAGCCGACCTCAAGCGCGCACTCGCGGACGAGGCGAAGAACCTCGGCTTTGACTGCATCGGCGTCGCCGCGCCGGACGCGACCGGCAAGGCCGGCAAATATTTCCGCGAGTTTCTCGACGCCGGCGGCCATGGCGACATGGACTGGCTCGCGGCCAATCCGGAACGGCGGATGGATCCGCGCGTGCTGTGGCCCGGCGTGCGTTCGGTCATCATGCTCGGCGTCAATTACGGGCCCGATGAAAATCCGCTTGCGCTGCTTGCGAAGCGGTCGCGCGGCGCGATCTCGGCCTATGCCCAGGGCGACGACTATCACGA
>PNLC01000785.1 GCA_013822885.1 Bradyrhizobium sp. | reverse complement strand
CGATTCCAATTTTAGTCGCAAATTTGCCGGGCGACTCACCTCACTTTCGCCGCGCGAACAAAGCGACTGGGGGCGCGTTCGGTATTTTGAAATTGGAGTATCAACCATGCGCATAGATCATCCGCCGCATACTAAGCGTATCCGCCGCAGTGAACCCTCCCTCTGGGCTGACGAATCTGCCGACGACGCGCTTTCGCTACTGGGGCCCGCCCTTCAAGGGGATGGACCGGCCGACTGTGTCGACGAGCGAGCCGACGAAACAAACGCGCTGCTTGAAGAAAATGCCCGGCTTCGGGAGCTTTTGGTCCAGTTGTCGGACCTCATCCGCAGAAACGGCATTCACCCCAGGAGTTGATAACTGGCGGACATTATCCGCCAGGCGCTGACGACCGTACCATTTGACGGCAACCTCCGAATTTAATCGGAGCTCGAGCATTTTCGGTTCTGATTGGATCAGAACCGAAGCTCTAAATTCTTGTTTTGATGAGATTTTCTACCGCAGGCAAATCGGCGCAAGCTTGAACTGCCACGCGCATTTGCGATCCACCCGGATTTTAGTCCCGGTGAGGCTTTCGCGCGAAAAGCTACAGACATCGATACCGCCGGAAAGTCCATTCTCCGGCGGCATCTACCGCCGGACGGGGCGTCTACCTCGCCGCCCCGGCCCGCTTGCCGACGATCGCGGGCAGCGAGCCGGTATGGACCGGCTCGCCCCTGGTCATTTCCGGCGACTGCGGCGCACGCGCCGTGGCGTCCGGGAAGCGGGTCTTCATTTCTCGGATGAACCCTTCGAGCGTATCGACGCTGGCCGCCATCCTGGCGATCAGGGCAAACTCGGCGCTGTTGGAGGCGGCCGGCTTGCTCGCGATGTCAAACTGCAGCCGGTCGGCCTCGCCCGACATCAGCGGAGCGAATTTTTCGCGGAAGCGCGTCAGGCCGATTGCATCCTCGGCCAGCGCGTATCCGACCACGGCGCGGATCACGTCACCCTTCTCGGCTGCGTTGAGCGGTTTGAAATCGCGCCAGCGGTCGGCGTAGTACAGTTCGATCTGTTCGGAGGCCTCGCGCCACTGCCGCGATGCCCAGTAGATGTCGGAGCGCAGCCGGATCGCCTCGCGGCCGGTGATGTTGGAAACAATGTCGAGCGCGAGGTCGTGACGGCCGACGTCGCTCTGGGCGCGAGCCTCCAGCAGCAGCCGCTGCTGCCTGAGCTCGCCGGAGAGATCGGCGATCCGCGACGAGCGCAGCGCCGCGATCGCCCGGTCCGGCTTGCGGTTGGTCAGGTAGACCATGGCCAGCCGCGCGGCCACCTGCGCACGCGCCGCACCTTCCAGCCGCTTGTCGACCTGGTACTGCAACAACTCGGCGGACTGGTCGAGCAGGTCGATCGAGGCCAGCCGTTCCGCGAGGCGGCGGATCATTTCGTCGCCGCGGCGGCCAATCGGGGTCAGTTCGCGATATTCGTAGAACATGGCGAGCGCATCGACCGGCTTCATGTCCTCGCCCTTCGGGCTGAGAAAGAGCTGCGCGAACAATGCGGACGCCGCGTCCTGGCTCTGGCGCGACAGTTCGGCGTTGGGCTGCATCCTCGTCGCGGTCTTGGCGGCCGAGAGCGAGTCGACATAGCGTCCGGTATCGGCATAGATCTGCGCCATCCGGTTCAGCGTCTTCAACTCGATCGCGTCGCCGCGCCAGATCGCCGACAGCGTCTCCAGTTCGCGCAGCAGCTCGGCCTGGCCAAGTTCGCCGCGTTTGTAGTTCAACAGGGATCCGAGCAGCCGCGCTTCGGCCGACGCCTGGCGGTCGCTGGAGTATGCCGCAAACCTGTAGGCGTCGATCGCGTCCTTGTCGTGTCCCAGTGCCTCGGCCAGCCGCCCGCGCAGCACGGCCATCTCGGGCTTCAT
>PNLC01000784.1 GCA_013822885.1 Bradyrhizobium sp. | reverse complement strand
CCAGTTGAGGCCCTTGCGCGATGAAACAGGCTGATGGCCACCGCGCTGGCGAACCAGCAGATAGCGCCTGCCAGCAGAACAAGCCGCCAGTCATGCTCGGTGGCGAGACAGGTCAGGACCCGATACATTGCAAACTCCCCGTTGGGCCTGCAATTGCGGTTCCAGTTGTATATTTGGCGTAACTATCGCGTCTTGGCTTGCACGGATGGTGAACAAACGCTTTTACGGGTTGAGGATTGCACGAAATACCCGCGTTCATCCGTGGTCGCGAGGGGTCGAAATCGGCTTCGGGCGGACGTCACATTAGGCAAACAAACGTGAAAAAGCCGCGCAGGACGCCCCGCGCGGCTTTTTGCCTCATTTTCGCAAATAATCAGCTCGCGGCGCGAAGATTGACCTTCCCCTCGGCCAGCGAGGTAAGCTTCTTGTCGGTGATCTTCTCCTCATCAAGCGTCTTCTGCAGGACGCTGGCGCAGTCGGTGCGGCCGAGTTGGCGAGCCCACGCGATCAGGCTGCCGTAGCGGGTGATTTCATAATGCTCGGCAGCCTGGGCCGCATTGATCAGGGCGGCGTCGAGCACGTCCTTGTCGGCGACCTCGCCAGCCACCTCGTCGGCTTCCTTGATGATGCCGTCGATCGCCGGGCAGTTGACCGCTTTTGCTTCGGCGCCGTGCATCCGGAACACCTCTTCGAGGCGCTGCACATGCGTCCTGGTTTCGTCGAGATGGGTCAAAAAACCCTGTTTCAGCACCTTGTCAGTGGCTTTTTCAGCCATTTTGGGCAGCGCTTTCACGAGCTGCTTCTCGGCGTAGTAGATATCCTGCAGTTGGTGGACGAACAGGTCGTCCATGGTCTTGATGTCTTTGGTGAACAGTCCCATCGGGTGGATCCTTGGAAAGCGCGACGCTTCCGACGCCTCACGCACGCCATCATGTTCGATGCTTGGTGTGAGTCTAACCGCCTCACGATTGGGATGTTCCTGGAGCCTCGAAAACGCCGCGATGGAACGTCGAGACGTTCGACTGGCGCCGAACGAACCGGTGGAACGGACCCCGAAGCGACTCAAATCGTTACCGAAAAGACATATGTAGGGCGTATGACAAGAGCGGCGAACCGAACCAAAAGGCTGGCTTGTCAAGGACTGCACAACGGCCCGGTTTTAGCTTATGGGTCTTCGCGCGCGGTGCCTCTGACCGTCGACTGTCGCCTGTCGTGACAGACCTTAAATCCAACGTGTTGCCGCCCCGCCGGGAGGATGAATGCATCGGCTGCTGACCACGCTAGGGCGTGGCTTCAAGGAGAAGATCGGCTGGAAACGGCTGGGGATCGCTGCGAGTCTCCTCATCATCATTCTTGCGGTCACGCACCTGGTTCGCACCCTGAAGGGGGTCGATACTGCAATCATTCTCACCGCGCTGACGGAAATCGAGCCGCATCGCATCGGGCTGGCTGCGCTGTGCGTGGTAGGCGCGTTCTTTACGCTGACCTTCTACGATTTCTTCGCGTTGCGAACCATTGGCAAGACGCACGTACCCTATCGCATCGCCGCGCTGTCGAGTTTCACCAGCTACACCATCGGCCACAACATCGGCGCCACGGTCTTTACCGGCGGCGCGATCCGGTTTCGGATCTATTCCGATTATGGTCTGACCGCGATCGACGTCGCCAAGATCTGCTTCCTCTCGGGCCTCACCTTCTGGCTCGGCAACCTGTTCGTGCTAGGCATCGGCATGGCCTGGCATCCCGAAGCGGCAACGGCGATGGATCTGCTGCCGCCGGCGGTTAACCGGCTCATCGCGCTCGGCTGCCTTGCCGGCATTGCCGCCTATTTCGTCTGGCTGTTGATGGGCAAGGACCGCCGCGAGCTCGGCCAGAACGGCTGGAAGGTGGTATTGCCCTCGGCGC
>PNLC01000783.1 GCA_013822885.1 Bradyrhizobium sp. | reverse complement strand
GGTGGGTTAAGCTCCGCTAGGCGGGGTTCGGAGGCACCTGGCAACAGAAGCCTCCACTCATTTTCTTTGTATTTTCCGCCCGGCAAAGGGGTTCTGCCGCAAATTCGATCCGTCTCGCTGCTGACCTCCGGCCCGCGCCGGAGTACGATGGCGCAAAAGGGCGAGTCGGGGGACCGGCGGCCATCATTGAACGTACAGGACCACCATGGCGACCGATCACATCCGTTATGACGTGCTGGCGCGCGACGCGTTGCGCGGGGTGCTCCGCCGCGTGCTGACCGACGCCGCCGAACACGGTCTGCCCGGCGAGCATCATTTCTTCATCACCTTCCTGTCCACCGCCGATGGCGTGAAGCTGTCGCCGCGGCTGCTCGCGCAGTATCCAGAGGAGATGACGATCATCCTGCAGCATCAGTTCTGGGATCTGGTGGTGACCGAGGATCGTTTCGAGGTCGGCCTGTCGTTCGGCGGCATTCCGGAGCGCCTGGTGGTTCCGTTCGCGGCGATCAAGAGCTTCCTCGATCCGTCCGTCCAGTTCGGACTGCAGTTCGAGCCGTCCGAAGCCGTGTCCGAAGCACCGGCGGCAAAGCTCCCCACCGTTCCCGCTGCCCCCGCCCTGCCCGTCGCCGCGCCGACACCGGCCGCCGAGAGCAAGGATGAGCCGGAAAAGGCGAGCGAGGGCGCGGAAGTGGTGCGGCTGGATCGTTTTCGCAAGAAGTAATCCAGGCGCGAGAAAATCCGTGACGCTGTAGGGTGCGCGTTCTGCCACTTCACAGCGCAACGGATTTTACGCATGGCTCGAACGAACTCTCAAAACAAATCTACCCGCAGCGAGAACGACAGTTTCGGTCCGATCGACGTTCCCGCCGATCGCTATTGGGGCGCGCAGACCGAACGCTCGCGGCAGAACTTCAAGATCGGCCAGGACCGCATGCCGATGCCGATCGTCCATGCGCTCGGCATCGTCAAGCTCGCCTCCGCGCAAACCAACCGGGAACTCGGCCTGATCGATGCGCGCCGCGCGGGCGCCATCACCCGCGCCTCCCGCGAAGTGATCGAGGGCAAGCTCGACGATCATTTCCCACTGGTGGTCTGGCAGACCGGCTCCGGCACCCAGACCAACATGAACCTCAACGAGGTGATCGCCAACCGCGCCAACGTACTGCTCGGCGGCAAGCTCGGCGCCAAGGAGCCGGTGCATCCGAACGATCACGTCAACATGAGCCAGTCGTCGAACGATTCATTTCCGACGGCGATGCATATCGCGGCGGCGCAAGGCATCGTGGCAAACCTGATCCCGGCATTGAGCGAATTGCATCGTGAGTTGCGCAGGAAGGAGAAGGCGTTCGCTAAGATCGTCAAGATCGGGCGAACCCATACGCAGGATGCGACCCCGCTGACGCTGGGACAGGAGTTCTCCGGCTATGCGGCGCAGGTCGAGCTTGGAATCGCGCGGCTGCGCACCGCGGTGAAGGAACTGTTCCCGCTGGCGCAGGGCGGGACCGCTGTCGGCACCGGCCTCAACTCGAAGCCGGAATTCGGCAAAAAGTTCGCAAGGGAGGTCGCCAAGCTTACCAAGCTTCCCTTCACCACCGCGCCGAACAAGTTCGAAGCGCTCGCCTCCAACGACGCCTATGTGCTGGTGCACGGCGCGATCAACTCGGTCGCCACCGGGCTGTTCAAGATCGCCAACGACATTCGCCTGCTGGGGTCGGGCCCGCGCTCCGGCCTCGGTGAATTGATCCTGCCCGAAAACGAGCCAGGCTCGTCGATCATGCCCGGCAAGGTCAACCCGACCCAATGCGAAGCGATCACCATGGTCTGCTGCCAGGTGTTCGGCAACCAGACCACCATCACGGTCGCCGGCAGCCAGGGACACTTCGAATTGAATGTTTACAAACCGGCA
>PNLC01000782.1 GCA_013822885.1 Bradyrhizobium sp. | reverse complement strand
CTCGCCGCGTATCGCGCGGCGCCGCGCCGACATGGGCAATGAAATCGCCACGTTCGATGAACAATTCGCGGTCGAGCGTGATGCCGACCGAACGCCCGGCGCCGTGGCTGCCCTTGAGCGGCGTTACCGGCCAGCTCTCGACGGTCTTGATCTTGGCAATCTTGCCGGCCGGCATGATGACGATCTCGTCGCCTGCCGAAAGATGGCCGGACTCGATGCGGCCCGCGACGATGCGACGGTCGTCGAATTTGTAGATCGCCTGCACCGGCAGCCGCAGCGCGAGCTGTTCGAGCGGCCGCGCGGGTTCGAGCGCATCGAGTGCTTCGACGACGGTCGGTCCCTGATACCAGCCGATCCGCGGCGTGTGTTCGGCAACGCCGTCGCCATCGCGGGCGGAAATCGGAATCACGGCCGAAGGTGTTACGCCAAGGTCGATCAGATGTGCTGAAATCTCGTCGCTGATCTCCTTGAAACGCGCGGCGCTGAAATCGACGCGGTCCATCTTGTTGACGACGATCGCGACCTGCTTGATGCCCAACAGATGCAGCAGATAACCGTGCCGCCGGGTCTGATCGCGCACGCCTTCCAGCGCGTCGATGATCAGCACCGCACCGTCGGCCTGCGAGGCGCCGGTGATCATGTTGCGAAGGAATTCGGCGTGGCCCGGCGCGTCGATCAGCACCACGTCGCGCGAGCGGGTGCGGAAGCGGATCTGCGTGGTGTCGATGGTGATGCCCTGGTCGCGCTCGGTCTGCAGCGCATCGAGGAGAAACGACCATTCGAACGGCATGCCGCGCCGCGCGCTGACGGCTTTGAGCATCTCCAGCTTGCCTTCGGGCAGGCTGCCGGTCTCATGCAGCAGGCGGCCCACCAAGGTGGATTTGCCGTGGTCGACATGGCCGACGATGACGATGCGGACCTGCGGCCGCGTCGTGCCATTTGGCATCGACGTGGTGCCGTTCGGCGTGGTCGAAACGCTGGCGGGGAGGATCATGTTCATAGCGACGCTCACACCAAATGTACGTTAGAGATAGCCGGCGACACGCAGCCGCTCGAAGGCATCTTCGGTCTCGTGATCGAGCGCGCGGCCGGCGCGCTCTGGCACCTTGGTGCTGTCGAGTTCGGTCAGGATCTCGTCGATGCTGGAAGCAGTCGAAGCCACCGGATTGGTGATGTCCTGGTCGCCCAGCGAGCGGTAACGCTTGCCGTCCTTGGCGAGATAAAGCGGGATGATCGGAATGTTTTCGCGCTTGGTGTAGGCCCAGATGTCGGCCTCGGTCCAATGCAGGATCGGATGGATGCGCAGATGCGCGCCTTGCGGCGGCGAGGCGTTGAACTGGTCCCAGAACTCCGGCGGCTGATCGCGGACGTCCCAGCCGCCTTCGAGGCCGCGCGGCGAGAACACGCGCTCCTTGGCGCGCGTGGCTTCCTCATCGCGGCGGATGCCGGCGATCAGGCCGTCGAAGCCATATTTGGTCAGCGCCCATTTGAGACCCTCGGTCTTGCGGGCGGCGGAACGTGCGGCCGGCGGCAAGGTCGGATCGACGGCGTCGATCGGCGGGCAGGGCTCGATCTTGAGATCGAGATCCCATTCCTTGCCGAAGCGATCGCGGAACGCATACATCTCCGGGAATTTCTTGCCGGTGTCGACGTGCAGCGCCGGGAACGGCACGCGGCCGAAGAAGGCCTTGCGCGCCAGCCAGATCATCACGTTGGAATCTTTTCCGAGCGACCACAGCAGCGCGAGCTTCTTCAGCCGCGCGAAAGCCTCCCGCAGGATGTAGATGCTCTGTGCCTCGAGTTCGTCGAGGTGGTCCATCGAGGGCGGCGGCAGGCCGTGATCGGCCAAAATTTTCGGCGCTGAGGATGCTTTGGTGAAGGCTGCGGGCCGCAACCCGTGTCCGCC
>PNLC01000781.1 GCA_013822885.1 Bradyrhizobium sp. | reverse complement strand
TTTGCAATTGTTCGACCTGCGTTGCAGCGATCGCGCGCTCGCGCGACGGTTTGAGCAACAGCTGCGAGATGCGGTCGAGGATGCTGATCGAGATGTTCTTGTAGACTGGCTCCTGCAGGAACAGCATGTCGCGGCGGCTTTCGGGGACGAACGCGATCCCGGCGCGCCGCGCATCGGCCGTGCTGCGGAACGACTTGCGGTCGCCGGATACGGCGAGCGTGCCATGGTCGGGGCGCAGCTTGCCGAACAGGATTCGCGCCAGTTCGAGCTGTCCGCAACCCATGAAGCCGTAGACGCCGAGGACTTCGCCGGCGCGGGCCTCGAACGAAACGTCCTTGAGGCTGCGCGCCAGCGACAGCCCGCTGGCGTTCAATACCACCGGCCGGTCGGCGCGCGGCGGCAACATGATGTCATGCGTATAGGTCTCTTCCAGCGCTTCGCGGCCCTTGCCGATCATCGCCTCGATCAGCGCCGGCTTGCTGGTCTCGGCCGCGCGGGTTTCTGCGACCTTCCGGCCGTTGCGGAACACCGTCACGACGTCGGAGACGCGCAGAATGTCCTCGATGAAATGCGAAATGAAGACGATGCTGGTGCCTTCGTCCCGCAACCGTTTCAGCGTTGCGAACAGGCGTTCCACTTCCGGCGGCGACAGCGCCGAGGTCGGCTCGTCGAGAATGACGATGCGGGCGCCCGAGAACAGCACGCGGGCGATCTCGATCAATTGCTGCAGGCCGATCGGCAGGTCGCCGAGCCGCGACATCGGATCGACGTCGATGCCGAAACGCTTCAGTTGTTCGCCGGCCTCGCGGGCCATGCGCCGCCATTGCACGAAACCGAGGCGGTTGGTCGGCTGGTTGCCGAGAAACACGTTCTCGGCAACCGAAAGGTCGGGCGCCACGCTGAGTTCCTGATGCACCATGGCGATTCCCGCCGCATGGGCGTCGCGCACCGAGCGGAAGCGGGTCTCCTTGCCATCAAGTACGAAGTGGCCGGAAAAATCCGCGTGCACGCCGGCGATGATCTTCATCAGCGTGCTCTTGCCCGCGCCGTTCTCGCCGACGAGACCGTGGATCTCGCCGGGGACAAGCGCGAAGTCGACACCACGAAGCGCCTCGACGCCGCCGAAGGCCTTCGTGATGCCGTGCAGTTCCAGGATGGGCGGAGGTCCCGCGGGCATGCTGGCTCAGATCAGGAAGTGGCTCTCCATCCATTGCATGCCGGCCGCATTGGCTTTCGTCACCACCGGACCATCCGTGATCACGTGCTTCGGGATACCCTGGCCACTCTTCTCGCCCGCCGTGACGGCGGCGACGCCGGCGACGATGGCGCCGCCATGGATGCGGCAAGAGGGGTTGCGGACGGTCGCGAACATGCGGCCTTCGCTCACCGCCTGGATCGCCGGCGGCATGGCGTCGACGCCGCCGATCAGGATGTTGGTGCGGTTGCGCGCCTTCATGATGTTGGAAGCGGCCAGCGCCATGTCGTCATTGTGGAAGAATGCCGCGTCGATCTGCGGGTATTTGGTGAGATAGGTTTCCCAAAGACGCGCCGTCTTCGAGACGTCCCAGTCGGCCGGCTGGGTGTCGAGCACTTCGATGTTCGGGAACTGTTTTACGACGGACTCGAAGCCCTTGGCGCGGCCTTGCGCGCCGGTATGGCCGAGCGCGCCCTGCGTCATGATGATCTTGCCCTTGCCGCCCATGGCGTTGCAGAGCGCCTGCGTTACCGACGCGCCCATGAACTCATTGTCGGGCGCCAGGAACGAATGAACCTTGATCTGGTCGAGCGGGGCGATCAGCGTGTCCATGTCGATCACGGGAATGCCGGCATCGATCATCTTGTTCACCGGCTGGGTCAGCGTGCCGATGCCGAACGCCTGGATGGCGACGAAATCCCATTTCTGCGAGG
>PNLC01000780.1 GCA_013822885.1 Bradyrhizobium sp. | reverse complement strand
CGCCGCGCCATGATCGTAAAGCTGCAGCGTGACCCCGACCACGTCATAGCCCTCGGACTTCAGCAAGGCGGCCGTCACCGACGAATCGACGCCGCCGGACATGGCGACCACGATCCGTGTGTCCTGCGGACGTCCTTCGAGATCCAGACTGTTTGGCATGGCGGGGGTCATCGACTTCAATCGCGGGGGCAACGCGCGCCCCTCGCGGCCAGGGTTAAAAAGCCTTTTGTAGATAAGGTCTTATGGCATCATTCGGCCAGACCGGACCGGATCGGACGCCGCTCTTTAATATAGGCCGTATTGGCGGGAGGCAATCAGCCGCTCCCCGTTTTGGGATGAATCCAGGACGGCAAATCTTGCCGCCGGGCAGAAATGGGGGCCGCGACCGGGCCCTCAGGTTGGCCCGCCGTTTCTGTAACGCATTGAAATATAACGATGTTATTCCACGATCGCGACTGGCCCGGTCCTTGCTAAATGGATAGTCGAGGTTCCAGCGAGAGGGTTGCCCGTGGTCAGCGTCACGTCAGAAGTATTGGCAAACGCGTCTTTTCAGAATGCAAAAGCGAAGTCAGCGCGCGCCGACTCGAGTCAATCTGCCGGAAACGACAGCTTCGCGACGCTGGTGGACAGCAATACCGCTGCCGGCAACAACGACAATCGCGCACCCGATCGCAGCCGGGACTCCGCATCCGCTCCGCGCCGCCCGGACGACTCGCAGGCAGCATCCGACAACCGCGCGCGCGACAAAGCCCCCGCGTCGTCGGACAAGGCTGCATCCGACAGAGCCGCGCGCAACGACTCCAGCGACCGCGACGCGGGGGCCAAGCCCCGCGATGACGGCAAAGCCGACACCAAGGTGGACGCAAAGGCCGACACCGCCGGCAAGGCTGAAACGACCAAGTCGAACAAGACCAAGTCGGGCAAATCGGATGAAACCAAGCCGGCGTCTTCAGACGACGATGCCGCGGCAAAGGACCAGGCCGAGACAGCGCAGGATGTAACGGCTGTCGTGACGGCCGACGCCGTCGCCGTCGCCAATTCCACAACGGCGCCGGCAGCCACCGCGCCCACCGCGACGGCAACCGACAAGGCGACGGCGCCGCTTGCCATCGCCGCCGCTGCCATCGCCGCTTCGGCTTCGCTGGCGAGCGAGACCGCGCCAGCCACGCCCGCATCCGAAAGCGGAGATACCGATACGACTTCGACTGCCGGCGCGAACGCCAAAACCGACGGCAGCAAGGTCAAGGCGCAGGATGTCGTCGGCCAGGCCGTCGGCACGGCGGCCGCTTCTGCCGATACTACTGTGACCACTGAAATCGCACAGGCCGCCGCAGCGGTCGCCGCGACGCCGAAACCCGCCGATCAAGCAAAGACCGCTGCCGTCGCAAAGGACGGCGCCGCGACCGCCGGCGATCAAGACAATGGGGCCGGCGCAACCGATACCTCCATCACCGCGACGACAGATGCAGGCAACGTTGCGACCTCCGCCGCACCGCAGACGGAAGCCACGGGCAAGCCGAAAGGCGAGAACGGAAAGGCAGAGGCCGTGAAGGCCGACGCCTCGGGCAACAACGCCACGCCATCGGCTGCGCCCAGCAGTGCGCATGCGGCAATCGCGGATGTCCAGACACCGATCAGTTCATCCGGCAGCGGCCTTCATGCTGCAGGCAGCATCCAGACGCAGCATGTATCCGCTTCGAGCGCATCGGCCCCTGCGGCCCAACTCACCGCCACCGCAGCCACTGGCGCGCCGGTGCCACTGAGCGGGCTTGCGATGGAGATCGCAGCTTCCGCCAACAGCGGCAAGACCCGCTTCGAAATCCGGCTCGATCCGGCAGAACTCGGCCGCATCGATGTCCGCATCGATATCGATCGCCACGGCCAGATGACGTCGCATCTGACGGTCGAACG
>PNLC01000779.1 GCA_013822885.1 Bradyrhizobium sp. | reverse complement strand
CAGGTGGCGGCGTCGGAGATCGCGCTGAACGGCGTGCGCGAGGAAGCCAAGGCCGGACAGCGCACCACGCTCGACGTCTTGAATGCGCAACAGGCGCTGGTCAACGCGCGCGTCGCGCTCGTCACGGCGCAGCATGATCGTGTGGTGGCGTCCTATTCGGTGTTGAACACCGTGGGACGGCTGTCGCCGCAGGTGATGAAACTGCCGACGGCGGTCTACGATCCGAGCGTGCACTACCATCAGGTGCGTGACAGCTGGATCGGCGTTCGCACGCCCGACGGCCGCTGATATCCGAATTTACCGCCGCGCATGCGGCGTGAAAGTTGTCGCCCGGCGCAGGTTGCGCCGGGCGCTTTGCTTGCAATCAATTGTAGCCATGACGTACCGTTGTCGTGGTGAGCTGAGCGATTCGTGGCTGGCGTTGTTGCGTCTCACAGCCGTGCTGGGTTGCCATGGGGGCGGGGGCCCGCGCGATGCATCGAGCGGGCCTGATCTGGGGACAAGTCGGGCTGGTGCGATGAAAATCCCGGCCTGCAGATTCGGAACCGGCGACTCCCCGTGGCTTGGTGTAGATAAGATGGTTTCGATGTGGAGTCGGAGATGACGCAGCCTGCAAAGGTCCAAGAGCCCTCGATGGAGGAAATTCTGGCGTCGATCCGTCGCATCATCGCCGACGATGAGGCCAAGCCTGCCGCTCCGGCGGCCGCCAAGGCGGAAGCTCCAATCAAGCCCGTGATGAAGGATATCCCGCCGTCGGCGATCGCGCCGGCGCCGAAGCCGGCCACTCCGAAGCCCGCGCCGCCGCCTCCAGCACCGGAGCCTGCCGCCGTCAGCAACAATCAGGACGACATCGACGCGATGCTCGCAAGCCTGGATGCGGCAACGCCCGAGGCCGACATCAGGCCCGCGCAACCCGAGCCCGAGCCCGACGTGTTCGAACTTACCGACGAGATGGCGCTGCCGGCTCCGCCGCCGGTAGCGTCGTTCAACAAGATCGAGCCCGCGGACGACATCGAGTTCACCTCACCAAAGGCACGGCAGCCGGCCTACGAGCCGCCGCCCTTCCAGAGCGAGCCCGCGCCGGTACAGCAGATCCTGTCGCGCTCGACCGTCTCCGCCGTCGAGTCTGCCTTCAATTCGCTGGCCAATACGGTGCTCAGCAATAACGCGCGGACCTTGGAAGACCTGGTCAAGGAAATGCTGCGGCCGATGCTGAAATCCTGGCTCGACGACAATCTGCCGGGACTGGTGGAGCGGATCGTCAAGGCCGAAATCGAGCGCGTTTCGCGCGGACGTTAGCACCCAAGGGCGCTTCGGCCTGCCTCGGCAGGCGACGGACCACCTGTCATATCGACATCCCAACGGTGTGAACGCGGCGCCTCCGTCGCCCAGGGCCGACTTGTCAGGTTGACTTGCGGCGCTGCGGCGGCTTTCTAGGGGATCGCGCGCTCCCGATCGCATCAGGACCGGGCGCTAGTTCGTTGTTTTGACGCGTTTCTTCCGGCGAGCCGACAACTGGTTTACCCGAAACGCCCCCAGCACTGCCAAATTGCACTGTCATGATCGAGAAAAACTACCAGCCCGCCGATATCGAAAGCCGCATGTCCCGGATCTGGGAGGAGAGCGGCGCGTTCAAGGCCGGCCGCCCGGAGCGGCAGGACGCCGCGCCGTTTACCATCGTGATCCCGCCGCCGAACGTGACGGGCTCGCTGCACATGGGCCACGCCCTCAACAATACGCTGCAGGACATTCTCTGCCGTTTCGAGCGGATGCGCGGCCGCGATGTGCTGTGGCAGCCCGGCACCGATCACGCCGGCATCGCCACCCAGATGGTGGTCGAGCGGCAGTTGATGGAGCGACAGGAGCCCGGCCGCCGCGACATCGGCCGCGCCAAATTCCTCGAACGCGTCTGGC
>PNLC01000778.1 GCA_013822885.1 Bradyrhizobium sp. | reverse complement strand
CTGGGCGCCGGCGAGCCGGATTTCGACACGCCCGCCAACATCAAGCTGGCGGCGATCCACGCCATCGAGGCCGGCAAGACCAAGTACACCGATGTCGGCGGCATTCCCGAGCTGAAGGAGGCGATCATCGCCAAGTTCCAGCGCGAGAACGGCCTGACCTACAAGCCGAACCAGATTATCGTCGGCACCGGCGGCAAGCAGGTGCTCTACAACGCGCTGATGGCGACCATCAATCCCGGCGACGAGGTCATTATCCCGGCGCCGTACTGGGTGAGCTATCCGGAGATGGTGGCGCTGGCCGGCGGCGAGTCGGTGCCGGTGGTGTGCCCGGCCTCCAACGGCTTCAAGCTGCAGGCTGCAGATCTGGAGAAGGCGATCACACCAAAGACCAAGTGGATCATCCTGTGCTCGCCGTCGAACCCGACCGGCGCCGCCTATACCCGCGCCGAGTTGAAAGCGATCACCGACGTGCTGGTGAAGCATCCGCATGTCTGGGTGATGACCGACGACATGTATGAGCACCTCGTCTACGACGACTTCCAGTTCGCCACGCCTGCGCAGGTCGAGCCGAAACTGTACGACCGCACGCTGACGGTGAACGGGGTGTCGAAGGCCTATTGCATGACTGGCTGGCGCATCGGCTATGCCGGCGGTCCTGCCGAGCTGATCAAGGCGATGGCGACGATCCAGTCGCAGTCGACCTCGAACCCGTCGTCGATAGCGCAGTGGGCCTCGGTCGAGGCGCTGAACGGTCCGCAGGACTTCATCCCTGTGCACAACAAGGTGTTCAAGGAACGCCGCGACCTCGTGGTGTCGATGCTGAACCAGGCCAAGGGCATCGAGTGCCCGCGGCCCGAAGGCGCGTTCTACGTCTACCCGTCCTGCGCCGGCACCATCGGCAAGACGTCGCCTTCCGGCAAGGTGATCGAGAACGACGAGGATTTTGTCACCGAATTGCTGGAGACCGAAGGCGTCGCCGTCGTGCAGGGTTCGGCGTTCGGGCTTGGACCGGCGTTCCGGATTTCCTACGCGACCAAGACTTCCGATCTCGAAGACGCCTGCAAACGCATCCAGCGTTTCTGCGGCAATTTGCGATAGGGCGTTTCGGACGAAGGCCGGCAATATCTTTCACGAAGAGGCCCGCGCAAGCGGGCCTTTTTATTGAAGTCATTCCGGGGCGCGCTGAGCGCGAACTGAGGTGCGCAATTGCGCACCTGAGAACCTCGAGATTCCGGGTTCGATGCTGCGCATCGCCCCGGAATGACAGCGAGACCGCGCCCAATCTGGCACAGCTCATGATGTTGTGGCATAGAAGCGGCCTCGCTTCGTTTCTCTGCCCGCATCATTTTTCAGCCGGAGATTACTTCATGGTTCGTTCGTTCATTATTGCCGGTGCTTTCCTTGGCCTGATGGGAGCCTCCGTCGAGCTTGCGAGCGCGCAAGCGCCGCAGCGCGTGCAGGTCGGCGTGCTGGAGTGCCGCGGCGGCGCCAGCGTGGGCTTCATCGTCGGCTCCGTCACCCATCTCGGCTGCGTATTCCGCGCCGACGGCGTGCCCGAGGATCGTTATGTCGCCACCATCCGCAAGGTCGGCCTCGATCTCGGCATCACCCAGGAATCGGCGCTGGCATGGGGCGTGTTCGCGCCGGTGGCGCGGCTCGGCCCGGGCGATCTCTCCGGCGACTATGTCGGCGCGCAAGGCAGTGCGACACTTGGCGTCGGCGTCGGTGGCAACGTGCTGGTCGGCGGCTCCGCGAATTCGATCGCGCTGCAGCCGCTCAGCGTGCAGGGCCAGGTCGGCATCGGCATTGCTGCAGGATTGGAAAGCCTGGAATTGCGGCCGGGGCGGTAGCCCATCTCTTCGTCATATGTGGACGGCCCCTATTGGCAAGCCCTTTTTGACGTGTCGAACGAGT
>PNLC01000777.1 GCA_013822885.1 Bradyrhizobium sp. | reverse complement strand
CTTGCCGCGGGTCAGCAATTGGCAGAGCCGGCCGTAAGCGGCGCGGTCGCGCGGATAGACCAGGATGTCGGGCGTGCCATCGATGAAGACGATGCGCGCGCCGATCAGAAGCTTTGGTCTGTAGCGAACCTCGGGGTTGTCGAGTTCCTTGTAAGCGCGCACCACGCCGGCCAGCGTGTTGCGGTCGGCGATCCCGATCGCGGCAATGCCGAGTTCGCTGGCCTGATGCACATAGGCGCGCGGATCGGAGCCGCCGCGCAGGAACGAGAAATTGGTGGTGATGCCGATCTCGGCATAGCCAGTAACATTCACCGGGGCGTTCATGCGAACAACCCATGCACGAACCATCCGGGTGACGCCGGTTCGCCTTCTTCGTCGGCCGATTCGCTTTCATAGAGGCCGTCACGAAAGATCCAGAAGCGAAGTCCCGCCTCGTCCTCGATGCGGAAATAATCCCGCGTCGGACCATCGCCGTTTGACTTCCACCATTCCATGGCAATGCGCTCGGGTCCTTCCACCCGCGCTACCCTGTGCGTCACGCGGCGCCAGGTGAACTGATGCGGCGGGCCGTCGGGTACGGTTGCGAACGGCACTTTTATCGGCTCCGGCCGGTCGAACAACCGCAACGGGCGCAGCGGCGGCTCGCTCTCGATACGTTCCGGCCAGGCGGCCTGTGTCGCGGCCGCCAGATGATGCTGCGCGGGCATCGCCATCACGGCGCGCTCGGGAATGTGGGTATCCTGCGGCAGATGCACGACCACGCGCTTGCCCCCGATGCGCGCGGCGATGCGGTCGATCAGCGCGGACAGTTTGTCATTGTCATGGACATGGGCGTCGAGGTCGCGCTGCTGCTGCACCACGATTTCGGTGCGGCTGGCAGAAAGCCTAATCAGATCGAAGCCGAAGCCGGGATCCAGGGGATCGTTGAGCGCATCGAGCCGTTCACGAAACAGACGGTCGACCACCTCCGCCTTCGTGACCGGACGCCCGGTGTCGACCGCGATCGTGCGCACCGCGCCGTCGGTGCGGAAGAAGTTCGCTTCCAGCCGCCGCGCGCCCTTGCCTTGCTTGTCCATCGCCGTCACCAGCATGGCGGCGAGCGCGGACAAATTCATCGCGATCACGTTTTCGGTGGCGACCGGTTCGGGAAAGCGCTTTTCGACGATGTAATCCGGTAGCGGCTTCCGGGGGCTGATCGGCGCATCGCCCTGCCCCAGCGCCTGCGCCAGCAAACTGGTAAAGCCTGGGCCGAAGCGCGCCGTGATCTCGTGGGGCGCGCGCGAGGCGACGTCGCCGATGGTCTTCAAGCCGGCGCGGCGCAGGCCGCCGGTGATGACATCGCAGGCGCCGAGCGCGGAGATCGGCAGCGGACTGACGGCCAGGGTTTCCTCGCCCTCGGCAATGATTTTTCCGCAAACCTGCCGCGTCAGCGTGCGGGCACAAATCGAGGTCGAGGCGATCGCGGCGCTGACGGTAAAGCCCCGCCGTGCCAGCGCGCCGCTCACGATCTGCAGCAGCGCGCGTTCGCCGCCGAACAGATGGGCGCAGCCGGTGATGTCGAGATACAGGCCGTACGGCGGATCGAGCGCCACCAGCGGCGTGAAGCGGTCGCACCAATCCGCGATGTCGCCGAGCGTCTTGCAGTCGGCGACCTCGTCGGCATCGAACACCGTCAATTCAGGACAGATGGCGCGGGCATTGGCGAGGGGCAGGCCGATCGAGAGGCCGGAGCGAACGGCCAGATCATCGAGGGAATGGATAAGCAGCGCGTTGCTTTGCTTGGCGACGACGACGGAGGGGTGCTTCACCTCTAAAGCCGGACTCGCGGCGAGACCCCCACCCCAGCCCTCCCCCGCAAGCGGGAGAGGGAGCCGACCGCGCGTGTGAGAGATATCAGCTTGCGCGACGTTGCTGGCCG
>PNLC01000776.1 GCA_013822885.1 Bradyrhizobium sp. | reverse complement strand
CCATGCGGCTGATCTACAGCGACCCCAACTTCAAGGGACTGGGCGGCGGCTTCGATCCCGCACGCTTCCAGGCCACGATCCGGCAGTTCGGCTACACCGAGCAGCGCTATCTCGCCGAGCAGCGCCGCGTCGGGCTGCGGCGGCAGATTGTCGGCACGGTCTCCGCGGGCGTCGAGCCGTCAAAGGTGCTGCTCGATGCGCTGATTCGTTACCAGAACGAGCAGCGCTCGATCGAATTCATCAAGCTCGATGCCGCGCAGGCCGGCACCATCGATCCGCCCTCGCCCGAGGCGCTGGCGGCGTTCTTCGAGGACCACAAGACCCAGTTTCGCGCGCCCGAATACCGCAAGATCGCGTTCGTCGCGATCACTCCGGAAGAGATCGGCAAATGGACCGATGTCACGGATGAAGACGCCAAGAAGATCTTCGAACAGAACCGCGACAGGCTCGGCACGCCCGAGAAGCGCGAGGTGTCGCAGATCGTGTTTCCCAATGAGGGCGAAGCGCAGGCCGCGCGCGGCCGCATCACGTCGGGAACGTCGTTCGACGATATCGCCAAGGAGCGCAATCTCAATCTTTCCGACGTCGATCTCGGCCTGATCGCGAAGAGCGCGATTATCGATCCCGCGATTGCGGATGCGGCGTTTTCGCTGCCATCAGGCGAAGTCAGCCAGCCGGTGCAAGGCCGGTTCGGCGTCGCGCTGGTCAAGATCGGCAAGATCGAGCCGGGCGTGACGCCCACCTTCGAAAGCGTCGCAGCACAGGTCAAGAAGGAAATCGGGACCGAACGCGCGCGTGCCAAGGTCACGGAAATGCAGAACAAGATGGAGGACGAACGCAGCGGTGGCGCCAACGTGGTGGAGGCGGCCCAGAAGCTTGGCCTGACGGCTGTCACGATCGAGGCCGTCGACCGCTCCGGCCGCCTGCCCGACGGCCAGCCCCTCGCCAACATTCCGCGCGGCCTCGACGTGGTGTCACAGGCTTTCAACAGCGATGTCGGTGTCGACAATGACCCGATTTCATTCGCCGGCGGCTATGTCTGGTACGACGTGCTCGGCATCACGCCCTCGCGCGAACGCACGCTCGATGAAGTGCGCAGCCAGGTCGAAGCGAAATGGCGCGAGGACCAGATCTCGAGCCGCCTGCGGGCAAAGGCCACCGAGATGGTGCAGAAACTCGAGCAAGGCGGCACGCTTGCCGACGTTGCCGCTGCGGCTGGCGCGAAGGTCGAGACGGCGGCCGGCTTCCGCCGCGATGCCTCGCCGCCCGGCGTGCCTTCCGCCGCCGTGACGGCTGCCTTCCGGACCGCCAAGGACGGCGTCGGTCAAACCTCCGGCGCCGGCGGCAGCGAATGGATCGTGTACCGCGTCACTGACGTGACCGTGCCGCCGGTCGAGACCGCGTCAGACGAACTGAAGAAGCTCAAGGACACGCTGCAGCGCGGGATCACCGAGGAGCAGATCGCGCAGTACGTGAACAAGATCGAATCCGTGATCGGCACCACCATCAACCAGGCCGCCTTTGCGCAGGTGACGGGCGCTAACAATTGAGCATAATCAGGCGGGCAAGCCTCGTGCCGGCCCGCCGGTGATGCTTAAAGAAGACACCCAATCCTGAAGGCACGCGATGGACGACCTCAAATCTATCATCGGAAAAGTCGCTACCGGCGCCACGCTGTCGCGCGAAGAAGCGGCCGCGGCCTTCGACGCCATGATGTCCGGCGAGGCCACCCCCTCGCAGATGGGCGGTCTCCTGATGGCACTGCGCGTGCGCGGCGAAACCGTCGACGAGATCACCGGCGCGGTGTCGGCGATGCGCAGCAAGATGCTGCGGGTCAAGGCGCCCGCGGAGGCTGTCGACGTGGTCGGCACCGGCGGCGACGGCTCAGGTTCGGTCAACGTGTCGACATGCGCCGCCTTCATCGTCGCCGGCGCC
>PNLC01000775.1 GCA_013822885.1 Bradyrhizobium sp. | reverse complement strand
GCCGCCGGCGCCGGGATGAGTTTTGCATTGATGGGCGACATGATCCTGTGCGCGCGCTCGTCCTATTTCCTGCAGGCGTTCCGCCGCATCGGCCTGGTGCCGGATTGCGGCTCGACCTGGCTGCTGCCGCGCATGATCGGCAAGGCGCGGTCGGTCGAACTGTCGTTGATGGGCGAGCGGCTGCCGGCGGAGAAGGCGCTGGAATGGGGCCTCGTCAACCGCGTCCACGACGACGGCGTGCTGATGGAAGAGGCGATGAAGCTGGCGCATGACCTCGCCAACGGGCCGACCATTGCGCTGTCGCTGATCCGAAAACTCTATTGGGACAGCCCGGAGAATTCGTTCGAGGAGCAGCTCAACCTCGAATTCGAGTCGCAGCGCATCGCGGGCGCGGCGGAAGATTTCAAGGAAGGCGTCACGGCCTTCCTCGAAAAACGCCCCGCCAAGTTCAAGGGCAAATGATCGAGCAGCAACTCGGACGCTGCGTCGCCTCCTGGTATCCGGGAGCGACCGGCGTCACTGGGGCCGCAAGACTTTCCGGCGGCGCCAGCCAGGAGACCTGGAAGTTCGACATCGTGCACCCGGACGGCAATGTCGGCGCCATCCTGCGCCGCTCGCCGCCGGGCTATGGGGCGTCGCCTTCGCCCTCGCGCGGTGTCGACCTCGATGGCGAAGCCGTGCTCATGCAGCTTGCCCACGATGTCGGCCTGCCGTCGCCGCGCGTGATGCATGTGTTGACGCCTGCGGACGAACTCGGCCGGGGCTTCATCATGGTGCGGGTGGAGGGCGAGACCATTGCGCGCAAGATCCTGCGCGACGACGAATTTGCCCAGGCGAGACCGCTGTTGGCGCGCCAGATCGGCAGGATCGCCGCCGGCATTCATGGCCTTCCGAAAAGCAAGCTGCCGGATATGCGCACCAATACCACGACAGCGGAGATCGCCGATCTCACGCGCGAATACCAGAAGTCCAACTGGCCGCGACCGGTGTTCGAACTGGCGCTGCGCTGGCTCGCCGACCACGATCCGGGTCCGTCGCGCGAGGTCACCCTGGTGCATGGCGATTTCCGCCACGGCAATCTCATCATCGGCCCCGACGGCGTCCGCGCGGTGCTGGACTGGGAGCTCGCGCATTTCGGCGATCCGATGGAGGACCTCGGCTGGATCTGCGTCAATTCCTGGCGCTTTGGCGAGATCGACAAGCCGGTCGGCGGTTTCGGCACCCGCGAGGACTTGTTCGCGGGTTACGAAGAAGCCGGTCGCAAGCCCGACCCCGATCGCGTGATGTTCTGGGAGGTGATGGGCACGCTGCGCTGGGGCACCATGTGCGGCCGCATGATGCAGCGCTTCCGCAACGCCCCCGATCACCCGATGGAGCAGGCGATGATCGGTCGGCGTTCGTCGGAGACGGAAATCGATCTGCTGCGGCTACTTGCTCCGCGAGGGAAATAAGATGCAGGACGAACCGACACCCACCGAACTGATCAAGGCGGTTGCGGATTTCCTCCGCAATGAAATCACACCTGTCATCAAGGGCCACAACGCCTTCAAGCTCCGCGTCGGCATCAACGCGCTAGATCTCGTTGCGCGGCAATTGACGCTGGAACAGGGCGGCGATGCGGCTGAGACCGCGCGGCTGAAGCAGCTATTGGGTTCGGATGGCTCGCTGATCGAATTGAATCGCGCGCTGTCGGAGAAGATCGCAAAGGGTGAGGTCGACCTGCAGACGCCGGGACTCAAAGAACATCTCTGGCAGACCACGATGGACAAGCTCGCCGTCGATCAGCCGAACTACGGGTCGTATAAAAGGGAGTTGGGGAACAAGTAGCGGAGCGACCAACCCTCCGTCGTCATATGTGGACGGCCCCTATTGGCAAGCCCTTTTTGACGTGTCGAACGAGTTGGTCTGCTTCGGTCATATGTCCGGCCTGTTGGTGCGG
>PNLC01000774.1 GCA_013822885.1 Bradyrhizobium sp. | reverse complement strand
TTTTGGTGGCTTCGCCGAGCGCAATCGGCAGGCCGCCGGACGCGAGCGGGTCGAGCGTGCCGGCATGGCCGGCTCGCTTGGCCTGGAACAGGCGCTTGAGCACGGCGACCGCGTGCGTCGAGGTCATGCCGATCGGCTTGTCGAGCACCACCCAGCCGTGGACGTCGCGCTTGTCGCGCCGCGGCTGGTTGTTCTGGCGCGGTTGCTTGTTTTGGCGCGGGTCGTTGTTGCCGCGGCGACCGTTGTCGTCCGCGCGGCCCTTGCCGTCGTCGGCGCGGCGATTTTCGTCGGTGCGCGGTTCGGCAAAAATATTTTTTTCTGCGTCGTGCGATTCAGCATTCTGCTGCTCGATCACGCCGTTGGCGGTGGTCATAGTCATGGATTGTCGTCCGAATCGGGTGCGAGGTCTTTTTGCACCGCAGGTGTTCGCAGTAATTTCTCGATCCGTTCCGCTTCGTCGAATCGCTCATCGACGCGAAAGCGAAGGTCAGGGGAAAATTTTAAGTTAACGCGGTGCGCAATCTCGCCGCGCAGGAATTTCTTGTTGCGCTCGAGCGCAGCGATCACGGTGTCGGTGTCGCGGCCGCCGAGCGGCATGACATAAATCGTCGCAAGTTTCAGATCGGGCGACATCCGCACCTCGGGAACGGTGATGATGTGGCCCTCGAGATCGGGGTCGTGAACGTTACCCTGCGACAGAATATCGGCGATGGCATGGCGTACGGTCTCGCCGACGCGCAATTGGCGTTGCGAGCCACCCGGTGCGGAACCCTTGTTGTGATGGCGGGGCATTTTCCAAAAATCCCAATTGATCGCATCACCCGCGAATGCGGGTGATGCAGTATTCCCTGCCCAAAGTTAATGGCGGTGACCACCGGATGCCCCGCCGCGGCGGGGGCATGACGGTTCGGTTCAATTTCCCAGGCTCTTCGTAAGATTTGGACTTACAGAGAGCGCTGGATGGTCTCCACGCGGTAACACTCGATGACGTCGCCGGGACGCATGTCGCCGTAGTTCTCGAACGCCATGCCGCATTCCTGGCCGGACTGCACTTCCTTCACTTCGTCCTTGAAGCGCTTCAGCGTCGACAGCTTGCCTTCGTGCACCACGACGTTGTCGCGGATCAGGCGTACATTGGCGCCGCGTTCCACGGTGCCGTCGGTGACGCGGCAGCCGGCGACCTTGCCGACCTTGGAAATGTTGAACACTTCCAGGATCTGGGCATTGCCGAGCATGGTTTCGCGAAGCGTCGGCGCGAGCAGGCCGGACATCGCCTTTTTGATGTCGTCGACGAGATCGTAGATGATGTTGTAGTAGCGGATTTCGATGCCGTTGCGCTTGGCGGCGGCCGCGGCTTCCTTGTTGGCGCGCACCGAGAAGCCGATGATCGCGGCGTTGAAGCCTTCCGCCAGCGTGACGTCGGATTCCGAGATGCCGCCGACGCCTGCATGCAGGATGCGGGCTGCGACTTCGTCGGTGCCGAGTTTTTCCAGCGAGCCCAGAATGGCCTCGAGCGAACCCTGCACGTCGGCCTTGATGATCAGCGGGAAATCCTTGCGGCCCGAAGTCTTGAGCTGCGACATCATCTGTTCGAGCGAGCCGCGCATGCCGGAAATCGAGGCGGCGGCGTTCTCGCGCTTCTGGTGGGCGCGATAGCTCGTTACCTGGCGGGCGCGGGCTTCGTTCTCGACCACGGCGAGGCGGTCGCCGGCTTCCGGCGGGCCGTTGAAGCCGAGTACCTCGACCGGCACCGAAGGCCCGGCTTCGCTGATGGTTTCGCCCTGATCGTTGATAAGGGCGCGGACCCGGCCCATCTCGGCGCCGGCCACGATGATATCGCCGACGCGCAGCGTTCCGCGCTGCACCAGCACGGTGGCGACCGGACCGCGGCCGCGATCGAGCTTGGCTTCGATTACCGTGCCCTCGGCGGGACGTTCCGCG
>PNLC01000773.1 GCA_013822885.1 Bradyrhizobium sp. | reverse complement strand
TCGACATGCGCAAGGCGCTCGAACTGCAGCCCGAGCAGCCGCACGTACTGAACTATCTCGGCTATTCCTGGATCGACCAGGGCATCAATCTCGACGAAGGCATGAAGATGATCAAGCGTGCCGTCGATCAGCGTCCGGACGACGGCTACATCGTGGACTCGCTCGGCTGGGCCTACTATCGCATCGGCAGTTTCGAGGATGCGGTGAAGCACCTCGAGCGCGCGATCGATCTCAAGCCCGAGGATCCCACCATCAACGACCATCTCGGCGATGCCTATTGGCGCGTCGGCCGGACGCTGGAGGCAAAATTCCAGTGGGCTCACGCCCGCGACCTCAAGCCCGAGGCGGAAGAATTGCCGAAGATCGAGGCCAAGATCGCCAATGGCCTGCCCGAAGACACCTCTTCTGCGGCGTCCGCCGACAAGAAAAAAGAAGATGGCAGGGGCGGCTGACGAAGGACTTTGGGGGCTGTTCGGCAATGCCGGGACTAAGTGATGAGGGGCGCGCCAAGGTCAACCTGACCTTGCGGGTAAATGGGCGCCGCGTGGATGGCTATCATGATCTCGAAAGCGTAGTGGCGTTTGCAGACTGCGCCGACCGTCTGACGCTGACGCCCGGTCCCGATCTCGACCTGAAGATGTCCGGACCGCTGGCGCAGGCCTGTGGCGAGACGTCGGACAATCTGGTGCTGAAGGCCGCGCGCCTGCTGGCCGAGCGTGTACCGAACATGAAGGCCGGCAGTTTCACCCTCGACAAGGTCTTGCCGGTCGCGGCCGGCATCGGCGGCGGCTCGGCAGACGCCGCTGCGGCGCTGAGGTTGCTGGCGCAACTGAACGGGCTGCCGCTCGACGATCATCGCATCCTCGAGGTGGCGGAGCTCACTGGCGCGGACGTGCCGGTGTGCGTCAACTCGCGCGGCTGCATCATGAGCGGCGTCGGTGAGGCGCTGGAGCCGCTCAGCCTGCCGAAAATGCCCTGCGTGATGGTCAATCCCGGGGTTCCCGTCGCGACCCGCGACGTGTTCAAGGCGCTCGGCCTGCGCAACGGCGAATTATTGGTCGGCGTGACCGACGTGCTGCTGCGCGACCGGTGGCCCGACGACAAGGCATCTCTCGAAGAGTGGGTCGACGCGCTAGCCGCCAACTCCAACGATCTGGAAGCGCCCGCACTGCGCGTGCAGCCGGTGATCGGCGAGGTCATTGCTGCGCTTAACGCAACCAACGGCGCGTGGCTCGCGCGGATGTCCGGATCGGGCGCCACCTGCTTTGCGATCTACGAGAACACTGCCGAAGCCGGCCGCGCGGCAGAGCAGATCCGGCGCGATCATCCTGGATGGTGGGTGCACGCGGGAACGCTGAGCTGAATTGGTTGCTACTTATCCAATCAATGCGACCGTGCCAGGCAGAACGCCACGACTTGCTCTAGCGCCGACTTCATCGGCGAGGCCGGGAACAGCGCGAGCGCATCCACGGCCATTGCGCCGTAGTGCTGCGCGCGGCTGATCGTGTCTTCCAGCGCGCGATGCTTGGTCATCAATCCGATGGCGTAATCGAGATCGCCATCGCCGATCTCGCCGCGCTCCAGTGCCTTGATCCAGAACGCGCGCTCGCTGTCATTGCCGCGGCGGAACGCCAGCACCACCGGCAGCGTGATCTTGCCCTCGCGGAAATCGTCGCCGATGTTCTTGCCGAGCTTGGCGGCCTTGCCGCCATAGTCCAGCACGTCGTCGACGAGCTGGAAGGCGATGCCGAGATTCATGCCGACCGAACGGCAAGCGGTCTGTTCGGCCTTGGGCCGGTTGGCAATGACGGGTCCGACTTCGCAAGCGGCGGCGAACAACTCGGCGGTCTTGCCCCTGATGACGGCGAGGTATTCGTCCTCGGTGGTCGCGGTGTTCTTGGCGGCTGCGAGCTGCATCACTTCGCCTTCGGCGATGGTGGCGG
>PNLC01000772.1 GCA_013822885.1 Bradyrhizobium sp. | reverse complement strand
GGCCGACCGTGGTCTTGAAGCCGGTGACGCCGCAGAAATGCGCGGGCATCCGGATCGAGCCGCCGGTATCGGAGCCCAGCGCCGCAAAGGTCAGCCGCGCGCCGACCGCCGAGCCGGAGCCGGACGACGAGCCGCCGGTGATGTAATCGACATTCCAGGGATTGCGCACCGCACCGTAGTGCGGGTTGTGGCCGGTCGGCCCATAGGCGAATTCGACCATCTGCAACGATCCGAGCCTGACAGTGCCGGCGTCCTTCAGGCGCTGCAGCGCGGTCGAGGTCGTCGTCGGCACGAAATCGCGGCGGATCTTCGAGCCGCAGGTCACGACCTTGCCGGCGTCGTAATACATGTCCTTGTGCGCCAGCGGCACGCCGTGCAGCACCCCGGCAATGTTGCCCTTGGCAAGCGCCGCGTCGGCGGCATCAGCGGCGGCGAGCGCTTCGTCCGCCTCGATCGCCATGAACGCGTTGACGCGCGGCTGCCATTGCGCGATCCGGTCGAGGCAGGACTGCGTCACCTCGCGCGAGGAGAGTTTCTTGGCCGCGATCGCTTTCGCGACCGCTACCAGCGACATCAGGGCCGGCTCGCCGCTCATGTCGACACCTTCGAGTGCTGCACCAGGAGATAGCTCGCAGGTTCGAGATCCATCGGCAGCGTGCCGGCCACGGCTGCAAAGCCGTCGAAGGCCGGGCCGATGGAATTGGCGATGCGCTCGGCGACGTCCTTGTCCGCGGGCACGCCCGCGACTTCGGTCATGGCCTTGATCTGTTTGGGATCCGGTCTTGTCATGCGGCGCTGGCTCCTTTGGCCGGTGCGCGGCTGTGCCCCGAGCCCGGAATGGCCATGTAGCACGCCGCCTGATGGCCCATTGTATCGAGATCGCTGAGTTTTGGCGTCGCATTTGCGCAGAGCGGCTCCGCAAACGGACATCGGGTGTGAAACCGGCAACCGGACGGCGGGTCGATCGGATTGGGCGGATCGCCCGAGATCGGCGGCGTCTCGGTGCGCCTGTCCGGATCAGACGACGGCATGGCGGCAAGCAGCGCCCGCGTATAGGGGTGCGCCGGCGCATCCCAGACCTTGTCGACCGGACCGAGCTCGACCACCTCGCCCAGATACATCACCAGCACGCGGTCCGAGATATAGCGCACCACGTTGAGATCGTGGCTGATGAACAAATACGTAAGGCCGAACTCGCGCTTCAGATCGGCCAGCAGGTTGAGCACCTGCGCCTCGACCGATTTGTCCAGCGCCGACACTGCCTCGTCGAGGATTACCAGCCGTGGCGACAGCGCCAGCGCGCGAGCGATATTGACGCGCTGGCGCTGGCCGCCGGAAATCTCGTGTGGGTAGCGGTTGGCGAAATTCTCGGGCCGCAACCCCACCTTGCCGAGCAGTTCGCGCGCCAGCGTGCGCGCCGCGTTATCCGCCATGCCATGGACCTTGGGGCCGAACGCGATCGACTCCTCGATGGTGAGGCGCGGGTTGAGCGAGGCATAGCTGTCCTGAAACACCATCTGCATGCCGCGGCGTAGCTCACGGAGAGAAAGCGCGCGGCCGACCTGCATGCCGTCATAGATGATGTCGCCGGCGTCGCGCGTCATCAGGTGCATCAGGAGGCGCGCGGTGGTCGACTTGCCGCAGCCGGATTCGCCGACGATGCCGACGGTTTCGCCCTTGGCGATCGAAAAGGAAACATCATCGACCGCGCGCACGGTCTTGCGGGCGCTGAACAGGTCACCCCGCACCGGGAAATGCTTGGTCAGGCCAACGACCTGCAGCAACGGCTGCGCCACGCCGCCGATATCCGCGACCGGCTCCATGAGCTCGACTGACTGATACGTCTCACTCATCGCGTCAGTTCCTGATGTCCATGGCGCTGCGCATGCCGTCGCTGAGCAGGTTGAAGCAGATCGACACTGCAAAGATCATGACGCCCGGCAACGCCGCCACCCA
>PNLC01000771.1 GCA_013822885.1 Bradyrhizobium sp. | reverse complement strand
ATGCGAGAACCTGCCGGTCACCTCAGTGCTGCACTATACCGATGCGCTGCCGCCGCATGAGCTGCCGATCGTCGTGACTGGCCTTGGCGAAGAAGAGCTGGGCCAGACCGGCACCGAAGGGGCGATGAAGCGCGCCCATCGCGTGCTCGATCCCTATCTGCCGGCGGTCGTGGTCACCGGATCGATCGCCGAGATGATCGGCGGCGGCGTTACGCCCGAGGGCACAAATATCAAGCGCTTCCTGCCGCGCACCATCGACGAGGACCAGTGGCAGTGCGCCGACCGAGCCATCGTCTGGCTCTGGAAAGAGTACGGCGTCAGGAAAATCCCGGAGCGCAAGCCGCGCGCCGACGGCGTCAAGCCGCGGGTCAATATCATCGGACCGATCTACGGCACCTTCAACATGCCATCCGACCTCGCCGAACTTCGTCGGCTGATCGAGGGCATCGGCGCCGACATCAATATGGTATTCCCGCTTGGAAGCCACCTCGCGGATATTCCAAAGCTCATCAACGCCGACGTCAACGTCTGCATGTATCGCGAATTCGGCCGGATGCTGTGCGAGACGCTGGAGCGGCCGTACCTGCAGGCTCCGATCGGTCTGCACTCGACCACGAAATTCCTGCGCAAGCTTGGCGAACTTCTGGGCATCGACCCCGAGCCCTTCATCGAGCGCGAGAAGCACACCACGATCAAGCCGCTATGGGACCTCTGGCGTTCCGTCACCCAGGACTTCTTCGGCACCGCGAGCTTTGCCATCGTCGCGAACGAAACCTATGCGCGCGGGGTGAGGAATTTTCTGGAAACCGAGATGGGGCTGCCGTGCACGTTTTCCTTTGCACGCAAGGCAGGCGTCAAGCCGGACAACGACGCTGTGCGATCGGCGGTGCGGGAAAAGCCGCCGCTCATCCTGTTCGGCAGCTACAACGAGCGCATGTATCTGGCCGAGGCCGGAGGCCGGGCGATCTATGTGCCGGCCTCTTTTCCAGGCGCAGTTATTCGCCGTCATACCGGCACGCCGTTCATGGGTTATTCCGGCGCCACGTATCTCGTGCAGGAAGTCTGCAACGCGCTGTTCGATGCGCTGTTCAACATCCTTCCGCTGGCTGCAGACCTCGACCGGGTCGATCCGACGCCCGCCCGCCTGCACGAGGAAATCCTCTGGAGCGACGAGGCCAAGGCCCTGCTCGATGAAGTGCTCGAGGCGCATCCGGTTCTGGTTCGTATCTCCGCTGCCAAGCGCTTGCGCGATGCCGCCGAGAGCGGTGCGCGCCGAGCAGGGGAAGGGCGCGTTACCACGGAGCTGGTCGCGAAAGCGCGCGCCGCGCTGATGGATGGGCTGCCCGCATGAGAATGATCGAGGCCAATCTATATCCAGCGATACCCTATTTGCATGTGCAACAGCACGATCGGGAGGTGACGTCGATGTCCGATTATGTCCACACTGGCCGTCGCGCGAAAATGTTGGCTGAGCACCGGACCATTGAGTACCGGCTCATGTTCGGCGCCTGTTACCTGTTGTCTCTTGCGGGGGCAATCCTCACGCGGCTGATGCCGTGGCGTAAGAGCGCGACCTCCGGCGAGACCGGCATTCGGACATCGATTTTCAAGGAAGCCAGCAGCGCCGCCGGCGTCTGGGTGGCCTCTTCGTTCATGGGTTTGTAATCGGGTTTCGTCCGGCGTTGCCGGACGGAAAGCTGCCGTATCTCAGGCGATCCGGCATTCGCTGTCGCCCACGCTCGGGCGGCGAACGGCCGCAAGGCCATTACCAGGAGGACACCAAATGAAGGACGGTTCCATCTCGGGGCTATCCGAAGCTGAAGCCAAGGAATTCCACACGATATTCATGACGAGTTTCTTTCTCTTCACGGCTGTCGCGGTGGTTGCCCACATCCTCGCCTGGATGTGGCGTCCCTGGCTGCCAGGCCCGGGCGGCTACAAGACCACGGCGTTGGATA
>PNLC01000770.1 GCA_013822885.1 Bradyrhizobium sp. | reverse complement strand
ACGATCGGCTGGCTTTCGATCGCCTTGGCGAACTCGCTGGCCGGGATTTCCGGCCGCTTCGGGATGCCGACCTGGTTCAGGCAGTAGAGCGGCGCGCGATCGTTCGGCCGCGACGCCTTCAGCAGGTCGTAGATGTTCTTGGTGTTGCGCAGGTTGGCGAGATCGGGCGCCGCGACGATCAGAATATCGTCGGCGGCGATCAGCGCGCGCCTGGTCCATCCCGACCATTGATGAGGAACGTCGAGCACGATGCAGGGCATCGAGGTGCGAAGCGTATCGAAGATCGAATCGAAGGCTTCCGCGCCGAAATCGTAGACCTTGTCGAGCGTCGCCGGCGCAGCCAACAGGCTGAGGTGATCGGTGCATTTCGACAGCAGGCGGTCGATGAACGCGGTGTCGACCCGATCGGGCGAGAACACCGCATCGGCGATGCCCTGCGGCGGGTCCTGATTGTAATCCAGACCCGCGGTGCCGAAGGCGAGGTCGAGATCGGCGACTACGGAATCCAGCGACAGGTCGCGCGCGATCGCCCAGGCGACGTTGTGAGCGACGGTGGATGAGCCGACGCCGCCCTTGGCGCCGACGATGGCGATGATGCGGCCGACCGCCTTGGCTTCCGGCGCCGAGAACAGGTTGCAGACCGAACGCACGACGTCGATGGCCCCGACCGGAGCAAGGACGTAGTCGCTGACGCCGCGGCGTACCAGTTCGCGATAGAGCATGACGTCGTTGATGCGGCCGATCACGATCACCCGGGTGCCGGCGTCGCACACGGTGGCGAGCTGATCGAGACCGGTGAGGATGTCGTTGCGGCCCTCGGTCTCCAGGATGATCACGTTCGGCGTCGGCGCCGAGCGATAGGCTTCGACGGCGGCGGCCATGCCGCCCATTTGGATCTTGAGATGTGCCTTGCCGAGGCGACGGTCTTCGCCGGCCGCCTGCACGGCAGCCGCGGTTTCCACCGTCTCGCAAAATGCCTGCACCGATACCCGCGGCGCCGGCGCGATATGATCGTCGGCGGACGGTCCCGTGCTCTCAGGCTGCTGTTCTGTGTTCTGACGCGCGTAACTGATCATTTGCCGGTGTCGCTGAGTTTGGCCCTGTCGGACTCGGGATAGGTGGTCGTGGTGGTGATGCCCCTGCGATATTTCTCGAAGGCGATGCCACGCCGCGGCATATAGGCGGGTGTTTCGGGACGCGGCTGCACCAGGTCCGTCGGGTTGTCGACCATCGCTGCCAGGTTGCGCTGGTTGGCGCAGCCGAAATTGTAATAGGGCTTGTTCTGGAACCAGCTCTTGTTGTGGATCGAGGGTCCAATGTCCTCCGGCCACAGGCCGCATGGACCGGCCACCGCCGAAATCCTCGGATAGTTCAGCCGGATCGCCGCCATATGCCGCGGATCTTCAGGGCGATACCGGCGGACCGCGGTCGCGCGCGGCGGCAGACCGGCCGCAGCGAAGGTGGCCTGGATCTCGCGCAGGGAATCCTGGGCCGCCCGCGCATTCGGCGTATCGACCGGCACGTCGACGCTGATCACGCCGGTGCCCTCGCGCATCCAGTCCTGTGCCAGGCTCATCACGTCGGCGCGTTGCGTGGCAGCCAGGCCGCCACGTCCGCGCCCGACGAAGACCACGATCGAGCGATCGGCTTCCTGCACCGCGATCGGGTGACGCAGGCGATAATCGTTGGGGAAATCCGCCTGCATCACGAGGTCGCGATTGTGATTGCAGGCGCCCAGCACCACGGAAATGCCGATCAATGCGGCGGTCAACCGGAGGGCGCGCTTTCGATCAGCGGATCTGGTGGATGTCATCTGTACCGTCATCGTCCCCGCCTCAGTCCGTGATAAAGCCATAGGTGCCGCGATAATTCCGTCCCGGTCCGGTCCGGCCCGGAACGCCGTAGATGCGATTGATGCTGCCCAAGAGATCGGCCTGCGGATCCGACGTACTGGCAAAA
>PNLC01000769.1 GCA_013822885.1 Bradyrhizobium sp. | reverse complement strand
CGGTTGATCGTCCGGTTACTTGCCCCAACCGGAGGCAAGCTGGGGCTGCCATTTCCATGCGCCTTGGGGACGTCTCGGGCGTGCACCTCATGCGCGCCCGGGTACTTCCGCCTTGACCGGTTGTTGGTAAGGGGTCAGGCGTGCCTTGCGCCAGCTGAGATCGTTTCGATTCGCTGCGAAACGTTCAGGCTGGCCAGGAGCAGGAGGCTCGCGACGTCGCGGTCGGTCTTCGCCGCGATGCGATAGGCCATGTCGATGGAGTCGACAGGCTGCGTGAGCTTTTTTCCCGTAAGCGCACCTTGCGAGCGAGCCCAGGTCATCCGCGAGACGATTCCCGCTGCTGTGGGAGGGTGGATGCACATCGACCCCCCTGCTTTGAGGGCCTGGCGTTCGGCCGCTATCTGATTGATTTAATTTGGCTCCCCGGGCTGGATTCGAACCAGCGACCATTCGATTAACAGTCGAATGCTCTACCGCTGAGCTACCGAGGAACAGCGAACGAAGGTTCGCAAGCGGGCAGCGTATAACAAAGCCTTCCGGGCTTGCAAAGGACCAAATGTCTGGCTCCGCCATTACCTGAGGCGTGGTCCGAAAAGTCTCCGTGCCACATGGATTTACGTTCCTTTCCGCTTTCCCAGGAGGCGCGAGGAGGAACCTCGCCGGCGCAATCCTGTTATCCGCTGGCGTGATGGATAGGGCCGCCAATTCGACCCAATCGGGCAGGAGTCTCGGCGCTGCCGGGTTTCATGGGAGCTGATTCGATGCCAGCCAATGCGACCGAACTGAAAATTGCGGTGCCTTCGATCGTGCCGACCGCCGTTCCCGTCATGAGCGACGAGGAGTGTCTGGTTCGGCTGGCGCAGGCCATCAAGGAGCACGATGCCGGACATCTGGACGAAGTTGCGCGGCTGATCGGCCGGCTCGCCGTCACCATCGAGTAGCGGCTTTTCCACAGCCCCTCGGCCGATCCGGCCGTCGGCACCGGCGTGTTGCGTTTTGCCGGAGCTTGTACCAAAGATGACCCCGGTTTCAGCTCTCCGGCGCAACGCCGCATGCTTCAGGGTCTCCGCCAATGTCCGGTTTTGCGACCGCGCGCCAGAATATGGTCGATGGTCAGGTACGTCCGAGCGACGTAACCGATATCCGTATCCTGGATGCCATGCTGGCTGTTCCGCGCGAGGCGTTCGTTCCCGCAAGCAAGCAGGCTCTGGCCTATCTCGACCTCGATCTCGATGTCGGCGAGGGCGGATCGGCCGGGCGGTTCCTGATCCAGCCGGCAGTGCTGGCGAAAATGCTGCAGGCAGCAGAGATCAAGGAGACCGACAGGGTGCTCGTAGTCGGCTGCGCCACCGGCTACGCCGCTGCCGTGATTGGCAGATTCGTTGCCTCCCTGGTGACGGCGACAGAGAGCGATCCGGCGCTGGCGGCGAGGGCAAAGGCCCTTCTGGCCGGTGAAAAGGCCATCGTCCGGACCGCGGCGGCGGCCGAAGGGGATCCGGCGGACGGGCCCTATGATGTCATCGTCCTGAACGGCGCGACCGAGGTCGTGCCGGAACAACTCTACCGACAATTGCGCAACGGCGGCCGGCTGGTCGGCGTCTTCGCGACCTCGCAGCCGGCACGGGCGATGATCGTGACGTGTTCCCACGGCGATTTCGGCCACCGAACGCTGTTCGACGCGACCGCCCCTGTGTTGCCCGGCATGGAACGCGTTCCGGCCTTCGTTTTCTAGCCTTTCGGCCGCTGCGACGCCAAATAATCGCCCGTGCCGGCCAGCTAAATCCCGTTCGGAATCAGAAGTGTGGCCCGATTGCCCCACGTGCAGAGTTTCGACGGGGTGGCCTGCTTGGGTGGTTCCGTCTTGCGCAGGTGCGGAATATGGTGAGCCGGGACTCACTTCGAGTGAAAGTGACGATCGATTCATGTTTCCTTGGGATCATTCATGTTTCCCATGGGATCATGGA
>PNLC01000768.1 GCA_013822885.1 Bradyrhizobium sp. | reverse complement strand
CTGCCGCAGCCGAGCTTGAGAAGCTCCCGCTGAACTTCGTGATTGACCACATGTCGCGGACAATGGCCGACAAGGGGCACGAGCATCCCGACTTTCGCGCCTTCACGGAACGGCTGAAGACCGGTCGTTACTGGACCAAGATTTCGGGGGCAGACCGCAACACGCGTCTGGGCCGTCCTTATGCGGACACCGCGCCCTTCATGCGCGCGATCGTCCAGGCTGCGCCCGATCAGGTGGTGTGGGGCAGCGATTGGCCTCACGTGGGCCACAGTGCGGAGACGACACCCGATCTTCAGGATCTGCTTCGCCTTCTGCACGACTGCGTCCCCGACGAAGCCGTCCGTCGAAAGATCCTGATCGCCAATCCGGCGCGGCTCTACAATTTCTGAGAATGCCGAGGAAGTCTTGAACAGTACAAACAAGCTGCCGCTCGAAGGCGTGGTCGTGATTGACCTCGGCCAGGTCTATCAGGGTCCGTATGCAGGTTTCCTGATGGCGCAGGCCGGAGCAACCGTCATCAAGGTTGAGCCGCCGAACGGCGAACCGGTGCGTCATCGCGCCCGCATCAGTAAGGGCAATGCGGTCCCGTTCGCGATGCTCAACGCCAACAAGCGTAACATCAGTCTTAACCTGAAATCCCCGGAAGGGGTGAAGGTTCTGAAAAAGCTCGCGGCAAAGGCCGATGTGCTGATCGAGAACTATGCGCCGGGCGTGCTTGATCGACTGGGTATCGGCTATTCCGTTCTCAGCGCCATCAATCCGCGGCTGGTTTATGGCTCGGCTACGGGTTACGGATTGTCTGGGCCTGACCGCGACAATCTGGCGATGGATCTGACCGTCCAGGCGGTGTCGGGCATCATGAGCGTGACCGGCTTTGCCGATGGTCCTCCAGTCAAGGCGGGGCCCGCCATCACCGACTTCATCAGCGGCGTGCACCTTTACGCCGGCATTCTCACCGCGCTTTACGACCGGGAGAAAAGCGGCCGCGGGCGGTTGGTCGAGATCGCGATGGTCGAGACCGTCTATCCGGCGATGGCCTCGAATCTCGCAGATGTGTTCAACCGCAAGGCGGCTGCGCCTCGCACGGGCAATCGTCACGGCGGGCTGGCGGAAGCGCCGTACAATGTCTACCCGGCGTCCGACGGCTATGTCGCTATCATCAGTGTCAACGAATCCCACTGGATCGGATTGGCGCGTGCGATGGGGCGGCCCGAGTTGGCCGAAGATCCGCGTTTGAAGACGGTGCTCGACCGGCTGAAGCACATCGATCTCACCGATCAGATCGTATCGGGATGGTCGTCACAGCTGACGCGAAACGAGATCGCCGAGATATGCCGCGCGCATCGCGTGCCATGCGCTGCGGTTCGCGACCTGCTCGAAGTGACCGAGGACCATCATCTCCACGCCCGAGGGATGCTGCGCGAGATCGAGCATCCGGAGTACGGCGACATCCTGGTTCACCGCAGCCCGCTGGTGCTCCACGATGCCGCGACGCCGGAATACATCCCGTCCGCGCGTCTCGGTCAGCACAATGGCGAGATCCTTTCGGAATACCTCGGCCTGTCCGCCGGCGAGATCGACGCGTTGCGCAGGTCCGGCGCCATTTCGCAAGCATGACGGCGAGCAAGCCCGCAAATTCCAGGAAGGAGCAATATGGTCAAGCTGTTTGAAAGCATTGTTTTCCGTGGCGTCGAGCTCAGCAACCGGATCGTCGTGTCACCGATGGGCATGTATTCGGCCGAGAATGGCTATGTCACACCCTTCCATCTGGTTCATTACGGCAAGTTCGCCATGGGCGGCGCCGGGCTCGTGTTCGTGGAGCAGACTTCGGTCAGCCGGAAGGGAAGGATCACCAACGGCGATCCCGGACTCTGGGAGGATGGTCAGATCGAAGGCATGCGCCAGATCGTTCATGTGATCAAATCGCACGGTGCAAAGGCGGCGATCCAGATCAATCATGGCGGA
>PNLC01000767.1 GCA_013822885.1 Bradyrhizobium sp. | reverse complement strand
GCATCCGCCATCGCAAAGAATTCGCCGCCGGATTCGATTCCGAACATCGAAATACCATCGACCACTCGCTCTTCCCCCATGTCAACCAGATCGTAATAGAGCGCGCGGGTCACTTTCGCCCATAGATCAGCGCGGACGTGCAGATAGGGCGTCAGCCCGCCATCGGCCGCCATCTCGAAGCGCAGGCGGTGCGCTGAATCGCATGGCACCCAGTCGTCGACATTGGTGCGGAAGCGCAATAGCCGTCCGCGCTCGCCGGCCTCGTTCTGCATCTCCACCGCGAGGAACGGCGCGTCGTCGACACGAATGCCAACCTTCTCGAGCGGGGTCACGAGAAAGTGCTTGCCGTCCTCGCGCTTGAGGATGGTCGAGAACAGCCGCACCAGCGCCGGCCGCCCGATCGGCGTGCCCAAGTAGAACCACGTCCCGTCACCGGCGATTCGCATGTCGAGATCGCCGCAGAACGGCGGATTCCACAGATGTACCGGCGGCAATCCCTTGCCCGCCGAAGTCGCGTTGGCGGCCTCCCTCGCAGCGACAGTTAGTCCTTCGAGGCCTTCAGCGCCGGTTTGCCCTTGCTTCGCCATTGTTTGCCCTGAGTGTCATCGCCGCATCTGGCACGATTGGTGCACGTGTTCGGAACAGTCCGGACGATTTGGGCCCGTATTCTTGCGGATCAAAGTCGCCATATCGTGATGCAGTTCATACCCCGAAATACCGATAATGTGGGGATAGTTTAATTCAACGAATACATCGCCTTTGCACAGGTTTAGCATGAGGCGCGTGGCATGACGACGCTAACCAGCGCTGTCATGAAGCGATCAAGGAGAAAGACATGGCGAATGCAGACGGTGTCGAGAAACTCGAGGACGCGATCGTCCGCTCGGCCGAACAGGTGGCCGAACAGATTCGCACCGCGAAAGAGGCGATCTCCACCGTCATCTTCGGTCAGGAACGGGTGATCGAAAACACCCTGGTGACGATCCTGTCCGGCGGTCATGCGCTGCTGATCGGGGTTCCCGGTCTCGCCAAGACCAAGCTCGTCGAAACGCTCGGCATCACGCTCGGGCTGGACGCCAAGCGCATCCAGTTCACGCCGGACCTGATGCCGTCGGATATTCTCGGCGCCGAAGTGCTCGACGAGAGCAATTCCGGCAAGCGCTCGTTCCGCTTCATCGCGGGGCCCGTATTCGCGCAACTGCTGATGGCCGACGAAATCAACCGCGCCAGCCCGCGGACCCAATCGGCGCTGCTGCAAGCCATGCAGGAACAGCACATCACCGTTGCAGGCGCGCGGCACGATCTGCCGAAACCGTTCCACGTGCTCGCCACGCAGAACCCGCTGGAACAGGAAGGCACCTATCCCCTCCCCGAAGCGCAGCTCGACCGCTTCCTGATGGAGATCGACGTCGACTATCCCGATCGCGACGCCGAACGCCGCATCCTGTTCGAGACCACCGGCGCGGAGGAGACGCTCGCCAAGGCATCGATGAACGCGGAAATCCTGATCGCGGCGCAGCGATTGGTTCGACGCCTGCCCGTCGGCGACAGCGTCGTCGAGGCGATCCTGTCGCTGGTGCGTGCCGCGCGGCCCGATCCTGAAGGCAACGACAAGCTGATCGCCTGGGGACCGGGTCCCCGCGCCAGCCAGTCGCTGATGCTGGCAGTTCGTGCCCGCGCGCTGCTCGACGGCCGCCTCGCGCCCTCGATCGACGACGTGCTAGACTTGGCGGAACCCATTCTCAAGCACCGCATGGCGCTGACCTTCTCGGCGCGCGCGGAAGGCCGCACCATTCCCGACGTGATCAGGCAATTGAAGACGCGGATTGGTTGATGGCCGCAGAGAGTAAGGACGCGACCAGGGAGATTTTGGCAATACGACGTGCCGATGGCGAAAGCCGAACGCTCGCCGCATCGCTGCCCCGTCTCGTGCTCGAAGCCCGCCGCATCGCCGCCAACGTGATCCA
>PNLC01000766.1 GCA_013822885.1 Bradyrhizobium sp. | reverse complement strand
CCGTTGACGTGTCGGAGGTCAGGCCAACCCGCACCTTTCGCGTCTCGATCGTGTTGCCCTTGACCACTTGAACGGTCAGGCGGTCGATGGCGGTGCGCGGCACCGCGACGCCGCACGAGCGCTTGGCATCGATATTGGCGCGGGCGAACATGCCGACCTTGAGCGAGGGGTTGTTGTTGAGCGAGATCCGGACCTTGCCGAGCTGAGTGGCGCGGTCGATCTGCGGCGCGATCTGCCGGACCTTGCCGACCACGTCGGGCGCGTCGTCGCGGCTGATGCGCACTGTTGCGCCTGGACTGAGCTTGAGCAGATGGACGCTCGGGACTTCGGCGTCGAGCTCGATTTCATTGTTCACGGAAATGCGGAACATCGGTCCGGCCTGCGGCGAGGCTGGCGCGCCGACCGCGGTCCTGACTTCGGTGACGAGGCCGGCGGCAGGTGCGCGCAGCGAGATCGGCCCGGTGCGGCCGGCGGGCGCGCCCGGTATCTGCGGCGGCGCGGTGAGGCGCGCCAGTTCCTGATTTTCGGTAACCGTATCGCCTTCCTTGACGAACAGGTCGGTGACCCTCGAGCCTTCCTGATCGACGCCGACCTGCGCCTCGCGGCGCGGCACGATGAAGCCGGTGACCCGGACCATGTCGGAGAAGCAGGCGTTGGTGGATTTGGTCACGACGACCAGCGCCTGGCCTGGCGTGTCCTTTACTTCAGCGCGGGGGCGGTGCTCGAACCAGTAATAGCCGACCGCCAGGGCAGCAACGAACGCCACGCCGAGCGCTGGTTTGAGGTATTCGGAGAGTTTCATCGCCGGATCAATCCAGACTGGAAGTCAAATCAGATGGGCGCATCGGGCCGGCCGGGAAACCTGCCATGAAACTGTCAAAGTGCCCAAAACGAATACGTCCCGCACGGGTGTTGCGGGACGTATTGTAGCCGGAAACGATTGGTCCGCGCCACGCCCTTACTGCAGGCCCTTACTTGCAAGCCCTTATTTGCGAGCCCTTACTTGGATGCGTTTGCCGCGGTCGCCTTGTTTTCCATGTTCACGACCTGGACGCGGCGGTTCACTTCCGCCATCGGCTGGTTCGCGTCCTTCAGCTTGCTCTCGCCGTAACCGACGGTGACGAGGTCGGTGCCGTTGATGCCGTATTTGTCGACGAGATAGCGCTTGATCGAGTCGGCGCGCCGCTCGGACAGATCCTGGTTGTAGCCTTCACTGCCCGCCGCGTCGGTGTGGCCCGCGACCACGAAGACCGAGCCTTTGAGGTCGTTGTTGGTCAGCGCGCGGCCGAGCGCCTGAACCGACGGCAGCGATTTCGCGCTGATGTCGGCAGAGTTGTAGTCGAAGTTGATCTCGAGATCGATCTTCGGCTTGTCCTTGACGATGGCGGCGATTTCCTCGCGCTCGGTAGCCGACAGCGACCGCGTGGAGCGGCCACGGAGCTTCTGGACCAATTTGCCCTCGGAAGCGGCTGCCGCGGGATCGGCGGTGGCCTGCTGCGGGCCGACCGAAAGGCCGCGGGTCAGCGGCTTCTTTTCCGGTGCCAGCGCGCGGAGGATCTGGTCCTCGGTGACGTTCTTGTCCTGTGCGCTCGCAGGACCAGCGCCTAGGGCGCCGATCGCCGCGACGGTCAGGATCGCGGTAAGGGTTTTCGTTGTTGAAATTCTCGACATTGCCAGCCCCTGGTTCCAACGTGATTCAAATAAGGCAGGCGATCATCCAACAGGGCCTGCGTTTGTTAGTCTGAGCCACCCGCTCCGCGGTTCGATGGACGGGGGTCTTCACCTTAAATAATCGTCACTGTACCCCGTAATCGGCGAATTCCTTGGCAATATTCGGATCCATCGCCTTTGCGTTGTTGATATCCAGGTCGCCTTCGGCAATCGAACCGTTGCGCTTCTTGGCAAGGCCGCGTCCGTACAGCGACGAGGTCAATCGGGGGTTGATCTTCAGGGCGGCATCGAAATCG
>PNLC01000765.1 GCA_013822885.1 Bradyrhizobium sp. | reverse complement strand
TCGTGCTGCTCGGGCCCGATGCCAACGAGCTGGTGCTGTTCGACCAGGCCAAGCAGTTTTCCTCGACGCTCGGCTGGGGACGGATTCTCGGCTTGCTGTTTCCGCGCGGGCTGATGCTGCTCGATTTCGAAGAGCATCGCCTGCACCGGCGCGCGCTGTCCGTGGCTTTCAAATCCGGCCCGATGAAGTCCTATCTGGGCGAGTTGGACACCGGAATTGCCGCGCGCGTGGCGCAATGGAAGGCGCAGCCGGGACCGATGCTGTTCTATCCCGCGATGAAGCAGTTGACGCTCGATCTTGCGGCGACGTCGTTCCTCGGCGCCGGCATCGGGCCTGAAGTGGACGAAATCACCAATGCTTTTGTCGACACGGTCGCGGCTTCCGTTGCCGTGATCCGAAAGCCCCTGCCCGGCACCGCTATGGCCCGCGGCGTCCGGGGCCGCAAGCGCATCGTCGCCTACTTCTCCGAACAGATTCCGCTGCGCCGCGCCAGGGGCGGCGGCGACGATCTGTTCTCACAGCTTTGCCACGCGACCCACGAGAACGGCGTGTTGCTGTCGACGCAGGACATCGTCGACCACATGAGTTTTCTGATGATGGCGGCGCACGACACGCTGACCTCCTCGCTGACGTCGTTCGTGGGCGAACTCGCCGCCCATCCGGAATGGCAGCAGAAGCTGCGCGACGAGGTCAATGGCATCGGCATCGCCGCCGGCGCGCCCACCAGCTTCGACAATCTCGAAGCGATGAAGCTTGCCGAGATGGCGTTCAAGGAAGCGCTGCGGCTGAAGCCGCCGGTGCCGTCGATGCCGCGGCGCGCGGTTCGCGACTTCACCTTCAAGGGCTACGCCGTTCCCGCCGGCGCCATGGTCGGCATCAATCCGCTGTTCACCCATCACATGCCGGACATCTGGCCCGACCCTGAAAACTTCGATCCGCTGCGCTTCACCGACGAAGCGCAACGCAACCGCCACCGCTTCGCCTGGGTGCCGTATGGCGGCGGCGCGCATATGTGCCTGGGTCTGCACTTCGCCTACATGCAGGCAAAATGTTTCGCGCGGCATTTCCTGCAAAATCTCGAAGTGTCGCTGGAGCCCGGCTACAAGCCGGACTGGCAAATGTGGCCGATCCCGAAGCCCCGCGACGGATTGCGCGTGGTACTGAAGCCGGTCTAGTCGTCATTGCCGGGCTTGTGACCCGGCAATCCATCTCGCTTCGATCAATGACTCCGTTTGATGGATGCGCGGGTCAAGCCCGCGCATGACGAGTTCACTAATCCACGAATGTCGTCAACTGCGCGCCCTCGTCCGCCACGAACACCGCGATCAGTTCCGCAGGCTCGGTGTTGCTGGCGTTGGCCGAGACCAGGTGCACGGCGCCGGGCGGTTCGAAGAACGACTGGCCCACCTTGAAGGTTTCGACCGGACCGCCGGCGAGCTGCGAACGGATTTCGCCCTTGGTGACATAGGCGGTAACGGAGCCGGCATGGCGGTGCGCGCGGGTAAAGCCGCCGGGGCCGTAGAACACGCGCACGATGGTCACGCGCTTGCCCGGCACATTCGGCAGCGCGTGCGAGCTGATCGGCTCGACGACGTCCTGTGTCGAACCGGACGGGGCGCTGCTGGCGCAAAACGGCTCGATCACCGCCGAGATCGCGTCCATGGTCGATGGCAGCGCCTTGCCGATGACGAAGGCGCAGGCGAGACCTGCGATCACGGCGAGGTAGAAGGGGCGGCCTTCGGTTAGCGGCGAAAGGCGGAATGTGGCGGACATTTGCGTCTCTCCCTTTTGCCCCGTCATTCCGGGGCGCGAAGCGAACCCGGAATGACGAACCACCTACCCCGCGCCCTGATCGAATGCCTTGCGCATCGTGACGTAGCCCTGCTGCTGCTGGCTCCAGTTGCGGCCGCCGGTCATCGCGCCGTCCACCACCAGGTCGTGGCCGTTGACGAAGGAGGACTCGTCGCT
>PNLC01000764.1 GCA_013822885.1 Bradyrhizobium sp. | reverse complement strand
TCCGCGGCGTGATCACCTCAAAGGGAACGCTGGACGTGCTGCTGGAAACCGGGTGGATCCGTCCCCGCGGCCGCCGCAAGACGCCGGGCCGGCCGCTGACGTTCGGCACCACGGAAGGTTTCCTGTCGCAGTTCAGCCTGGAGGCGCTGGGCGACCTGCCGGGCCTGGAAGAGCTGAAGGGGACGGGGCTGCTGGATTCGCGGCTGCCTTCCGGATTCAGCGTACCGACGCCGTCGGACGATGTGGCGCTGCGCGAGGATGAAGACCCGCTGGATGCGGGCGACAGCCTGGAACTGTTGCTGGCGCCGGCCGCGGAGCCCGAAGAGGACACGCAAGCTGATTCCGAAGCTTCGCCAACCGTTCCGCCAAGCGGGGTTAATGATAGCAATAATACGTAGCCGCGACAGCGATTTGCCGCGGCAGGGGTCCTTGTTTTTGACACCTCCCGGGCCTACCTTCCGCCAAAGCTTGGCCGGCTTCCGGCCGTCTCTTTTTGGAGGGTTGCAGGATGGGTTCGCTTAGCATTTGGCACTGGATCGTCGTGATCGCAGTGGTCCTGCTTTTGTTCGGCCGCGGCAAGATCTCGGACCTGATGGGCGATGTCGCGCAGGGCATCAAGTCCTTCAAGAAGGGCTTGCAGGACGATGACAAGGCACCCGAAAAGCCTGCCGAGCCGGTGAAGACTATCGACCACAACAACGCGGCACCGACGGCGGCGCGGACGGATGTCGGCAGCAAGGCTGTCTGAACCGGACATCCTGGATCAGGCGTCGGTTGAACGCCGATTGAGAAAAGCCGCGGGCAGCCCCAAATCTGCTACGTTGAGGATTGGGGCGCGGACGTCTCGCGCGAGCGGAAGAATTCATGTTCGACATCGGGTGGAGTGAACTGGTTGTCATCGCGGCTGTCGCGCTGATCGCCATCGGCCCGAAAGAGCTGCCGGGCGTGCTTCGCATGGTCGGGCAATGGATGGGCAAGGCGCGCAAGATGGCCGGCGAATTCCAGGGTCAGTTCCAGGAAGCCATGCGCGAGGCCGAAATGGCCGACCTCAAGAAGAGTTTTGACGAGGTTAAGGATATCGCGACGGGCGTTTCCCCGGGCAATGTCATGACCTCCCTGCAAAAGGACGTCAGCGACGCCCTGCAGATCGGCGATATCGACAAGCCGGTCGCCGATAAACCGATCGATGCACAGGTGGCGGGCGCGATTGGCGAGCCGATCGTGCCGACGACACCCGCCGCGCCGACCCCGGAGACCTTCGTCGAAGCGGAGGCGCATCCTGCTCTTTCGGAGCCGCTCGTAATCACGCGTGAAGTGCAGGCGGTGGCGCAGGATACCGCACCCGCCGCGCCCGACATTCTCAAGGACGCCAAAGCGTCATGACCATCGAGGACATTGAGGCCAGCAAAGCGCCGCTGATGGATCACCTGATCGAGCTGCGCTCGCGGCTGATCAAGGCGCTGCTCGGCTTTGGCATCGCCTTCATCTTCTGCTTCTTTTTCGCCAAGCAGATCTACAACGTGCTGGTCTGGCCGTTCGTCTGGGTCGCGGGTGCGGAGAACTCGAAATTTATCTACACGGCGCTGCTCGAATATTTCCTGACGCAGTTGAAGCTCGCGCTGTTCGGCGCCGCCTTCATCTCGTTCCCGATCGTGGCGACGCAGATCTACAAATTCGTGGCGCCGGGCCTCTACAAGCACGAGCGCGGCGCGTTCGTGCCATATCTGATCGCAACCCCTTTCTTCTTCGTGCTCGGCTCGATGCTGGTCTACTTCATTGTGCTGCCGATGCTGGTGCGGTTCTCGCTCGGCATGCAGCAGATGGGGGGTGACGAGACGGCGCAGATCCAGTTGCTCCCCAAGGTCGGCGAGTATCTGTCGCTGATGATGTCGCTGATCTTCGCCTTCGGCGTCGCGTTCCAGCTACCCGTGATCCTGACGCTGCTGGGCCGGATCGGCATTCTCACCTCCC
>PNLC01000763.1 GCA_013822885.1 Bradyrhizobium sp. | reverse complement strand
CTTCGGACGGCGTCGCCAGGCCGAACAGGATCGCGCCGAGCACGGCAACGATGAGCAGCGCCAGCGGCAGGAATGACGTCGCGAGCGCCCATATTACGGTGCTGATCGGCACGTTGGTCTGCTCGGGCGGCAGCTTCGGCGCGAGCGAGGGATTGATCATCGCGCGCACGATCACATAGACGACATAGAGCCCGGCCAGCAGGAACCCCGGAAAGAACGCGGCCGCATAGAGCTTGACCGCCGAAACGCCGGCAGTCGCCGCATAGACGATCAGGAGAATGCTCGGCGGAATCAGGATGCCGAGGCAACCACCGGCGCAGACCACGCCCGCCGAAAGCTTGGTGTCGTAACCGGCACGCAGCATCGCCGGCAAGGCCAGCAGGCCCATCAGCGTGACAACGGCGCCGACGATGCCGGTGGCGGTCGCGAACATTGCGCAGGTAATCAGCGTCGCTACCGCCAGCGCCCCCGGCACGTTCTTCATTGACAGTTGCAGCGCGAAAAACAGCCGGTCGAGGATGTTTGCGCGCTCGATCAGATATCCCATGAACAGGAACAGCGGAACCGCGACCAGCACGTCGCTGGACGTGACCTCGAACGTCTTCTGCACCAGCAGCGTGAAGATGCGATTCTCGAAGAAGTCCTGGCCGGCCGTGTAATAGGCATAGTAGCCGAAACCGACGCCCATCGCCATCAGCGTGAAGGCGATCGGGAAGCCGAGCATGATGATGAAGATGAACAAGCCCAGCATCAGCATGCCGAGTTGGGGGTCGGTCATGCGCCTGCTCCCTTCTCGTCCTGCTGCGCAGTAGACTGCTGACGTTCGCGAATGATGAGGCTCTCGGTCTCCTCGACGTCGTGCAGGCGTTGCGGCCAGCGGCCGGTTCGGATGCACAGCACGCAGCGGATGATTTCAGCGATGCCTTGCAGAAACAGCAGGACGCCTGTGACAGGGATAAGCGCCTTCAGCGGAAACACCGGCACGCCAGCCGGGCTGAAGATGCTGACTTCGCGGAAGCGCACCGACATGGCGGCATAATTCCAGCCCGAATACATCAGCGCCGCGATCGCCGGCAGGAAGAACAAAATATAGAGAACGAGGTCCATCGTCGCCTGGGTACGCGGCGACCACAGACGGTAGACCACGTCGGCGCGCACATGGCCGTTGCGCGAAAGCGTATACGCGCCGGCCATCAGGAACATCGCGCCGTAGGTGATGTAGCTGATGTCAAAGGCCCAGGTGGTCGGCGCGCGCAGCACGTAGCGCATGAAGACCTCGTAGCTGACGCCGAGCGTCAGTACGAGAATCAGCCAGGCGAACGCCTTGCCGACCCAGGTGCTCAGTTCATCGATGAAGAACAAAAATTTCGTCATGCGAGCTGAACTCGCGACAAGTCGCACATCCGGATGCCCCCACCAGTTCCCTTGGGCGACGCGTCGGTCGCGCCGCCCGTCGTTCATGCGCGCCGCCAGCGGCGGCGCACCCCGTCAGACCTTGAGCACACCCGGGAAGTGGTGCTCGAAGGCGCCGCGATAATCCGTCGCGTTGTTCATGTTGTAGTAAACGACGCGGCGCACCCATTCCTTCTGCGAGTCCATCACCTTCTTCATGAATGGATCCGACCCTAGCTGGGCGATCAGGCCGTCCCATGCCTTGATCTGCGCATCGAACACAGACTTCGGCGTGCGCTGCACGTTGACCTTGTCCTTGCTGATCAGTTCCTGCAGGTCCTTGGAGTAATAATCCATCGCCTTCCACTCGTTGGCCGATGACACGGCCTCTGCTGAATATTGCAGAATGGCCTTGTGCTCGGCAGGAAGCGCGTTGAACTTGGTCTTGTTGAACATGATCTCGAAATATTCCGTCGCCTGATGGTGGCTGCCCATCATGTAGTACTTGGCGACGTCCTGCGCGCCGAAGCGCCGGTCCGAGGTCGGGTTGTTGAACTCGAACCCGTCGATCACGCCGCGCTCCAT
>PNLC01000762.1 GCA_013822885.1 Bradyrhizobium sp. | reverse complement strand
GGCCGAGGCGGTCAACGATTTTCCCGGCGCCGTCATCATGGTCTCGCACGACCGCTATCTGATCGAGGCCTGCGCCGATCAATTGTGGGTGGTCGCCAACCAGACCGTCACCGCCTATGACGGCGATCTCGATGAATACCGGCGAATGGTGCTGTCGATCCGCGACACGCGCAGCGGTTCGCGTGACCGCGGCAATGAGCGCGCCAAGGAAAACGCGAAGCCGGAGCGCGGCAGAAACGAAAAGCGCTCGCCGCTGAAGCAACGGATCGCCGAGGCCGAAGCCGAAATCGAACGCATCAACGGCATCATCGCCAAGATCGACACCGCGCTGGCGCTGCCGGACCTGTTCACGCGCGATCCGAAGCAGGCAGCCCAGCTCGGCAAGGCGCGCGCCGGCGCCGCAAGCGCGCTGCGGCGGGCGGAAGAAGACTGGCTGGAGGCCAGTTCCCAGTTTGACGAAGCGGCCGGCTAGAGATTCTTGTTTTGACGCGTTTTCTTCACGCGAACCGGTACCCACTTCGCTCGAAAACGATATGAAACGGACGACGAAATTACGCGGCCGGCTTCTTCGGCCTGGCGCCTCGCGGCTGCGCCGCCGGCTCCGGTGCGCGCTCGATCGATGTCAGCCGGCCCGCCGTGAAGGTGTAGATGCCGGCTCGCTGCCCACGCGAATAGTTGACGACTGCCACGCGATCGCCGCGCGCGTTGCTGGACAAGCTGACGTTGTCGGGCGCACCGATGCCGCGCACGACGTCGCATTCGGTGTGACCCAGCGCCACCGTCCCTGTCGTCGAGGGCGGCGGAGCGCCGGCAGCACCGTCTGCCAATGCGCTGGCACCGGCGCCTGACGGCGCCATTCCCGGACAGCCGCCGTCGGCGCTGACCAGTTCATCCGGCGTAACCGCTTTGTTCGGGCTAAGAGGCGGCGTTTCGATCGACACATTTCGGATGAACGTGCGGCCAGACCGTGAAAACCAGTCCGCATCCTTCGACAGCAGATCGGACGCGCCCGTGCAGCCCGCGAGGACGGGGCCGAGCAGCAACAACGCCAGCAGTGGCTTCCGTTCAATCGTTCCGCGTCGCACGCTAGATCAAGCTCCCACCCTAAACTTCAAGCACTTGTCCGAACACCACTTTGCGGCATGACCATGACACCCGCGGGGTCCGGCCCGGAAACCGCAGGATATCATTAATTCCAGTGGATTCGCTATTGCCGGCGTTGCCACCGTCCCCGCTCGTCGGCCTGCCAGTATGTCACCTCGAACCCCCGCGCCTTGCAATCGGTCCAGACCCCACGCGCCGCGGCCAGCGCCTCGTCGTCGTCGCCGTTAAACACCAGCACCAGGCGCTCGTAGCTGTCGGAATCGGCCGGCAGCGCCGCATTGTCGATCAGGAACCTGACATGGGCCCGGTTCGGGTTCCCCTCCTCGATCGAGAGGATGATGGGCTGGTCCTGCGCGTCGCCGGCGCGCCAGGTGGCGTGCGGCAGGAACGATTCGTCGGTGTAGGTCCACAGATGTGCGTCGAGCGCGTCGGTGCGCTCCTGCGAGGTCGATTGCACGACCACGCGCCAGCCGCGCTCGAGCGATTTCTCGAGCAAGGGCGGCAAGACATTCTCGATCGACATGTTCTGCAGATGGTAGAACAAGACTTCCGTCATCCGGCTTCCACCGCGTCCTGGAGCTCGATCGGTTCTGATTTCCGAACAGACTACTTCTTCGCCTCGTAGTGCTGTGCGACCAGCCGGTCGAGCAGCCGGACGCCGTAACCCGATCCCCAGCTCTGGTTGATGTCGGTCTTCGGCGCGCCCATTGCGGTGCCGGCGATATCGAGATGCGCCCACGGCGTGTTGTCGACGAATCGCTGCAGGAATTGCGCCGCCGTGATCGAACCGCCGTTGCGCACGCCGGCGTTCTTCACGTCGGCAAACTGCGAGTCGATCATCTTGTCGTATTCGGGACCGAGCGGCATGCGCCAGACACGCTC
>PNLC01000761.1 GCA_013822885.1 Bradyrhizobium sp. | reverse complement strand
GGAATGTCGCCGGCGTATGCGGGCAGTTCACCGAGATGATGTCCATCCGCGCCAGCATCTGGTCGAGGCTTTCCCAATAGGTCGCGCCAAGTTCCTCGGCGATGACGGGCGCCACGGGGCGGCGGTTGTGATAGTGGATCTGCAGGCCGAAAGCGCGGGCGCGGCGGGCCACGGCCTGGCCGATGCGGCCCATGCCGATGATGCCGAGGCGCTTGCCGCCGATCCGGTGGCCGAGCATCCAGGTCGGCGACCAGCCCGGCCAGCTCTTGCCCTCGGTCAGGATCGAGGTGCCCTCGATCAGCCGGCGCGGCACCGCGAGGATCAGCGCCATGGTCATGTCGGCGGTGTCCTCGGTCAAAACCTTCGGCGTATTGGTCACCGTGATGCCGCGCGCATGCGCCGCCGTGACGTCGATGTTGTCGACGCCGTTGCCGAAATTGGCGATCATGCGCAGCTTGCAGTCGGGATGCTTGAGCATCTCCTCGTTGATCACGTCGGTGACGGTCGGCACCAGCACATCGGCCGAGCGCACGGCTTCGGCAAGCTGCTCGGGTGTCATCGGCGTATCGTCGAGGTTCAACCGCGCATCGAACAGTTCGCGCATCCGGGTCTCGACCGAGTCCGGCAGTTTGCGGGTGACGACGACGAGAGGCTTTTTCTTAACCGACATGTACTGCTCTCATGAGGCAATGGGTCGCCAGAGCTCGCCGTTCAGACCTCATTAACCCGGTTGTTCGACACTGCGGATGCCGCGCGGTCCCGGTGACCCGCTGTTTCCTCGGGCAAGTCCTTGGGTTCCCAAATACTTGCCACGGATTTTCAGCGGAAAATTCGGGCGTTCTTGTTCTCAACGTTCCGTCCTCTCTATCAGAAGGCCGGGCCAAGACAAGAACCCCTCGAAGGTCGAAGGTCCGGGGGATCAAAGCGGGGCACAGGGGTTCGGGGTTTTCGAGCGTTAGCGAGCGGTTCAACTCGAAGGATTTGAGTTGGGAAGCTCGGCAGGAGATGAGTGGATGGCGTTGGGGCGTTTCTGTTCGATCGCGGTGCTGGCGGGGTGCTGGCTTGTCGCATCGGCCAGCACAGGTTTCTCGGCCAAGGATTCGGCCATCACGACGAGCGGCCTGCCGGTGCCGCGGTATGTCAGTCTCAAATCCGACCACGTCAATGTCAGGGCCGGTCCGACCAAGGACAACGACGTCGCCTGGATCTACACCCGGTCCGGCCTGCCGGTCGAAATCACTGCCGAGTTCGAGAACTGGCGCCGCGTCCGTGACTCGGAAGGCGCCGAGGGCTGGGTCTATCATTCCCTGCTGTCGGGCCGCCGCACCGCGGTCGTCACGATGAAGAAGAAGGAAGAACTTGCGCCGATCTACGATCGCGCCGATCCCGGCAGTGCCGTCGCGGCCCGCCTGCAGGCCGGCGTCGTCGCCCAGGTCAAGAAATGCTACTCGGGCTGGTGCCGCGTCATGGGCAACGGCTTTGACGGCTGGATCGAACAGCAGCGGCTGTGGGGCGTCTACGCCGACGAGAAGGTGGATTGACGCGCAGCGTCCCGCGGAATTTGCCTGGCGTCGTCATGCCCGGGCTTGTCCCGGGCATCCACGTCTTACCTTTGCTTGCCCGCAAAACGTGGATGGCCGGGACAAGCCCGGCCATGACGAAAACCAGTTAATCGTTGAAGAAGATCAACGCCTCTTGCGCAGCCGCACGACCATGTCGACGCGGGCGATCTCGTAACCTTCCGGCACGTCCGGCATCTTCGAGAGCACGAGGTTCGGATCGGGGATATCGACCAGCTCGTGGCTGTTCTCGATATAGAAGTGATGGTGCGCCGTGACGTTGGTGTCGAAATAGGTCTTGGTGCCATCGACGGAAACCTGGCGAAGCAGGCCGGCGTCGGTGAGCTGATTGAGGGTGTTGTAGACGGTGGCCAGCGACACCGGAACCTTGGCGAGCGTCGCTTCCTCGTACAGCATTTCAGCGGTCA
>PNLC01000760.1 GCA_013822885.1 Bradyrhizobium sp. | reverse complement strand
TTGCGGACGTTCGTAATTTTCAGCATCAGAGCGACATGCGATGCTTGGCCGCTAACCGCCTGACCGTATGCGGGCTAATGCAGCTCGTCATGACCTCGAACAGCCAGGCGATCCCGGCATCGGCCATCGCGGCCTGCGAGGTGACGACGCGCACCGAGTCGGCTGTCCAGCGAAAAGGCATTGGGCGCGCCACGAGGTGGAAGCGCGTCGCATGCCGCTCGACGAGATGGCGCGGCAACGTCGCGATCAGATCGCTTTCGGCGAGCTGCGCCAGCGCCATCATGAAATTCGGTACTGTCAGCGCCACACGCCGCGAATGTCCCTGTTCGGCGAGCCGGATATCGACGATCCCGAGCGCATCACCGATAGCCGATACTAGAAGATGCTGCGCTTTCACATAGGCGGTCAGGTTCAGTGCGCGTGCCAGTGGGTGGCCCTTCCGCATCGCGACGACGAAGTCTTCCTCGAACAGCAGCCGTTCGGCATAACGTGACGGCAACGCACCAATCGGCAAAACCGCAAGATCGAGTCTGTGCGAGTCCAGCTCCGTCAACGTGTCTTGCCAGACCTGGCTCGTCGCTTTGCCCTGATGATGCGGCATCAGTTGCAGCAGTCGAATGTCGATTCCTGGCGCGTCTCTCTCCAAGCGGGAAACAAGGGGGCCGAGAAAAACAGCCGCCAAGGCATCCGGCGCGCCGATTTTGAACGACCGCCGCGCGGTTCTCGCGTCAAAGGGGCCGGCCGCCGACATGATCCCTTCGACGCGCGAAAGAAGATCAGCAATCGGACCGCCAAGTGAGATGGCACGCTCGGTCGGCTTTACGCCAGTCGAAGTTTTGAGGAACAGCGGATCATGAAGCAGACGCCGCAGACGACCGAGGCCGTGGCTTACTGCAGAAGGTGTGAGATTGAGCTTTTCCGCGGCGCGCGCGACGTGGCGCTCCTCCATCACGGTGCTGAACACCACAAGGAGACCGACATCGACGCGTAGGAGCTGAGCTGGATTCAGCATGGTGCTGATATCTTATCACTGGCTTCATGACCGTCAAAGAGGCATCCAGCGTTTCGACCCGCTCAACTAGGGTGGGCTCGTCTAAGACAGGAGACGTCACATGTCGAAGAATCCCCCACTGCCGCCTGATCCAGCTACAAGCCCGGCGTTATCGCGCCGTCATGCTCTCTCAGCGATGGCTATCATGCCGTTCGTCGTAGCCGAAGCGGCCACGGCCGACGACGTGATTGCCAGGCTGCTTGCCCATACCCAGCAAGCGAACGCCGCGCTGATGCGCGGAGACGCCGAGACCTACCGGGAAATGGTCGCCATCACGGACGACTTCACGCTGATGTCTCCGTTCGGTGGAGAGCCGTCGAAGGCTTCGCAGTACACTCCCGAAAAATGGGACCGGATGGCGCGGTTCTTCAAGAACGGCGCGCACAAGCAGGAGGTCGTCCAGTCCTACGGCTCGCAGGATATGGTGGTTCTGGCGCTGATAGAGCGGGACCAAGTCGAGGTCGGTGGGCTGCCCGCGCAGGAGTGGGCGTTGCGCGTCACGCTCGTCTACCGGCGCGATGGGACGGAGTGGCGTCTGGTTCATCGTCACGCCGACCCGCTGGCCACCGGCATTAGCCTGCAACAAGCCGCTGCGCTCGCGCGCGGATTGCCTGCAAGCGAACGATGATGCAAGCCCGGGTTGGTTCGGAGGCACCGGGTCCGGCGAGCGCATATGCGCCACACGGCCGGCGCAGCTGGCCTACTTTCGCGATCACACGTCCGCGACGCTCAGCGGTTATCAGGATAGCGGGCGTGACGATGTGCCGGGGCAGTACGGTCTGCGCGATCAGTATTGCGGGACTCAAGAGCATTGACCCGAGAGGCGAATGCGGCTTTGGGTCAATCGCGCCGGTTAAACGGTCGGCCAGCCATTTCCGGTCTACCCTCGTCAACGGACATAGCCAGATCGGCCCGGTTCGTCCGTTTCGTGCCAAA
>PNLC01000759.1 GCA_013822885.1 Bradyrhizobium sp. | reverse complement strand
CCCGGAGACCGGCCTGCATCGCGACATCGAAGCCGATCAGGCGATATGCCACGCGATCGCCGATATCGGTGGTCTGCGTGAAGTAGTGTCGGCGCAGGCCTCGTTCGATGTGACGCCAAAAGGCGGTGGACGCTTTCACGTATCGGGGCAGGTGCGGGCGCGGGTCGGGCAGACCTGCGTGGTGACGCTGGACCCGATGGAGAGCGACATCGACGAGGCGATCGATCTGACCTTTGCACCGCCGGAGCAGGTACCGCAAATGGCGGCGCTGGCCGACGAGGCCGAGCACAGCGACGGTGAGACGCCGGATCCGCCGGAGCCGATCGAGAATGGAATCATCGATCTCGGCAGGCTCGCCACCGACGCGCTGTATCTCGCGCTCGATCCCTATCCGCGCAAACCCGACGCCGTGTTTGAACCCCTCGTTGAAGCCGCGGATCCCGAGGACCACCCGTTTGCGGCGCTCAAGGCGCTGCAGGTCAAACCGAAAAAGCCCAGCGCAAAGAAGCCCAAGGGCAAGTAGCCTCGTCTCCAGTTCAAGTGGATAGCGGGGCCACATCCGGTTGGGGTCGTTGCGCGGTTGTCCCCAGGAAGCCTCGTAAGTAATTGAACTACATAAATATGTCATGAGCTCTCGATTCTGGGGCGGGTTGCCCCCAACTGCCAAAAGACCGTGGTCAAGAGGTTGTGTCGGGACAGGGACACGCTATTGTCCCGGCCCGGCGAGGCGCGGGGATGCGTTTTGCCGAGCGCCGCTTCGGCGGTCCCTTTCCAGTGTGCGGCCGGCTCTGTGAGGGCCGCAAGAAATCAGGTTTCCGGGACGTTCATGCCTCAAAAGGTTCGAATCGCGCTTGACGCCATGGGTGGCGATGTCGGCGCATCGGTCGTCATTCCCGGCGCCGCAATTTCATTAACCCGCCATCCCGACAGCGAATTCCTGCTCTACGGCGACAGCAAGCTGATTGACGAGCAACTCGCCCGCTTTCCGGCCCTGAGGGCAGTATCGCGTGTGGTCCATACCGATGTGACCGTCAGCATGCACGACAAGCCGAGCCAGGCGCTGCGCCGCGGTCGCAAGACGTCATCGATGTGGCTTGCGATCGATGCCGTGAAAAGGGGCGAGGCCGGCGTTGCGGTTTCCGCCGGCAATACCGGCGCCCTGATGGCGATGGCGCGCTTCCATCTGCACACCCTGCCGGGCGTCGATCGCCCCGCGATTGCTGCGATATGGCCGACGGCGCGCGGTGATTCGGTCGTGCTGGATCTCGGGGCCACCATCGGCGGTGACGCGCGCCACCTGGTCGCATTGGCGGTGATGGGCAGCGCGATGGCCAGCGTGCTCTTCAACCTCCCGCGGCCGACGGTGGGCCTCCTCAATATCGGCGTTGAGGAAATCAAGGGCCATGAGGAAATCCGCGAGGCCGGCGAAATGCTGCGGGCCATGAACTTGCCCCAGCTCAATTATATCGGCTTCGTCGAGGGGGACGGTATCGGCGCGGGCGCGGCTGACGTGATCGTGTCGGAAGGCTTCAGCGGCAACATCGCGCTCAAGGCGGCCGAGGGCACGGCGCGGCAGATGGCCGAGTTCCTGCGCAGCGCGATGTCGTCGAGCCTGCTCTCGCAGATCGGCTATCTGTTCGCCCGGAGCGCCTTCAAGGCGCTGCGGCACAAGCTGGACCCCAACAAATCCAACGGTGGTGTGCTGCTTGGCCTGAAGGGCGTGGTCGTGAAAAGCCATGGCGGAATCAGCGCCGAAGGCTTTGCCTATGCGGTCGATGTTGGCTATGAGATGGTCCGTCGCGATCTCCTCACCAAGATCAATCAGATGCTTAATCGCGACGGCGGTGCGCTTTCCCAGGCGCAGACCGCGCAGGAGGTTGTCTCGTGACTGCGAAACGTTCGGTCGTACTGGGCTGCGGCTCCTATCTGCCGCAGAAGGTGCTGACCAATGCGGAACTGGCGGCCCGTATCGATACCTCGGACGAGTGGATCG
>PNLC01000758.1 GCA_013822885.1 Bradyrhizobium sp. | reverse complement strand
CCGATCTCGCTGAACTGTTTGCACGCCCGCTCGTGCGCCGCGCGAAACTGGTGGCCTGACCATGCAGCTTACGGTGTGGACATATGAAGGACCTCCCCACGTCGGCGCGATGCGCGTCGCCACGGGAATGGAAGGCCTGCATTATGTCCTGCACGCGCCGCAGGGCGACACCTACGCGGATCTGCTGTTCACGATGATCGAACGCCGCGACCGGCGTCCGCCCGTGACCTACACGACATTCTCCGCGCGCGACCTCGGCGGCGATACCGCGGAATTGTTCAAGACGGCAGCCCGGAACGCCTATGACCGGTTCCAGCCGCAGGCGATGATCGTTGGCGCTTCCTGCACGGGGTCGCTGATCCAGGACGATCCCGGCGGCCTTGCGCGTGCGCTCAATCTTCCCATCCCGGTCGTTACCGTCGATCTGCCGGCGTACCAGCGCAAGGAAAACTGGGGCGCGGCCGAGACTTTCTATCAGCTCGTGCGCGCGCTGGCCGGACCATCGGCGCCGGCTCCGGGCACCAAGCGCGCCGACCGCGCCAAAAGCGCCCGGCCGTGCTGCAATTTATTGGGTCCCACGGCACTCGGTTTCCGGCACCGCGACGATATCACCGAGATCAGTTCGCTGCTGACGAAGCTGGGCATCGACGTCAACGTCACGGCGCCCATGGGGGCGACGCCGGCGGATATCGCAAGGCTTGGCGACGCCGACTTCAATGTGGTGCTCTATCCCGAGATTGCGGGGCAGGCGGCGTCATGGCTGCAGCGCACGTTCGGTCAGCCGTTTACCAGAACGATCCCGATTGGCGTGTCGGCAACGCGCGAGTTCGTCGAAGAGGTGGCAAAGCTTGCCGGTGCCGATGCGGCAGGTGTGCTGGCTTCTTCCTCGACGCGGCTGCCGTGGTACTCACGCTCGGTCGACTCGACCTATCTCACCGGCAAGCGCGTGTTCATTTTTGGCGACGCCACCCATGCGGTAGCCGCCGCGCGCATCGCGGCCGACGAACTCGGCTTCAAGGTCGTTGGGCTCGGTACTTACAGCCGCGAATTCGGCCGTGAAATCCGCGAGGCCGCGAAACGCTACGATGTCGAACCGCTGATCACGGACGACTACCTTGAGGTCGAGGCCAGGGTCGCAGAGCTGCAGCCCGAGCTGGTGCTCGGCACGCAGATGGAGCGCCATATCGCGAAGCGTCTCGGGGTACCCTGCGCGGTGATCTCGGCGCCGGTGCATGTGCAAGACTTTCCGGCCCGCTACGCCCCGCAAATGGGCTTCGAAGGCGCCAACGTGATCTTCGATACCTGGGTACATCCGCTGATGATGGGCCTGGAGGAGCATCTGCTCGCAATGTTCAAGGATGATTTCGAGTTCAAGGACGGCGCCGTACCTTCCCATTTGGGTGCGGGGCTCGCTGCGCCCGCCGACGAGTTGCTGGCTGCGCCGGTCGCACCGCACGGAACACCGGCAGCAGTGTCCGACATCTCCGTTATCTGGGCAGCCGACGCGGAGAAAGAGCTGCGCAAGATTCCATTCTTCGTTCGCGGCAAGGCGCGCCGCAACACCGAACGCTTCGCCAACGAAACCGGCGTGGCCACCATAACCATCGAGACACTTTACGATGCCAAAGCGCACTACGCCCGCTGATGCGACTCCGATCAGGGTCGTCATCGTGACCATGGATGCTCATCTTTCCCGCGCGGCCTCGCGGGCGCAAGCGCGCTTGAAAGGCAATTTTCCGGGGCTGTCGCTCGTCGTTCATTCCGCCGACGAATGGGGCACCGACGATTTGGCGCTCGACCGCTGCAAGGCCGACATCGCCCGCGGCGACTTCGTGATCGCCACGATGCTGTTCCTCGACGATCACGTCCGTGCCGTGATGCCGGCGCTGGCCGCGCGCCGCAACGATTGCGACGCCATGGTCTGCTGCATGTCGGCGGCCGAGGTCGTCAAGCTGACGCGGGTCGGAAAATTCGACATGAGCGGCGAAGCATTGGGCGCCATCGCA
>PNLC01000757.1 GCA_013822885.1 Bradyrhizobium sp. | reverse complement strand
CGGTGAGCGCCAACGGATCGCCAGCGCGCTGCGGATGATCGATCAGCGCGCGCAGGATGGTCGCGGCCGTGCAGCCGCCGAACGGGCCGACAAAGGCCCAGTAGTCCGGGCTGGTCTTGCCCTGCCAGCAACTGTCGCCGGCCGTGACCTGCGTGGCGTCGTCGAAGAGGTGAGGGGTTTGGGTCAGCATGTATGTAGTTCCCGTCATTGCGAGAAGCGAAGCGACGAAACAATCCATCTCTCCGTCGCGCGGCGAGATGGATTGCTTCGCTTCGCTCGCAATGACGCTGTGAGCGTCGGTCGCAGTATCGCGACTATTCTGCTGAATACAATAACGCCCGAGGTAACGGTTTTCCGCTCCCCGAAAATTACCGCGTCGCCCCGCGCTGAACGCTGGGCACCGGCGTGGCGGCGCGTACCGGAACGTTCCAGATCTCCTCGGCATATTCGCGGATGGTGCGGTCGGAGGAGAACCACGGCATCCGCGCCACGTTGAGGATGGAGGCCCGCGTCCAGGCCGGCACCACCTGCCAGCGGGCATCGATGCCGCGCTGGGCGGCGTAGTACGAATCGAAATCGGCCGAGACCATGTAGTGATCGAGATAGCGCAGCGCGTGACCGATGGAGGCGAAGCGGGCGGGATCGTCGGGCGAGAACGCGCCGCTTTCGATCGCGGTGATGGCCCGCGCCAGCCGCGGCGAGCGGCTGATCACGTCGGTTGCGTCCAGGCCCTGCTTGCGACGGATCATGACGTCGCCGGCCTCCATGCCGAAGATGGCGATGTTCTCCGCGCCGACATGGTCGCGGATTTCGATATTGGCACCGTCCAGCGTGCCGATGGTCAGCGCGCCGTTGAGCGCCAGCTTCATGTTGCCGGTGCCAGAGGCTTCCATGCCGGCGGTCGAGATCTGCTCGGAGAGATCCGCGGCTGGAATGATCACTTCCGCCAGGCTGACATTGTAGTCGGCGAGGAAGACGACCTTCAGCCGTCCTGCAACGTCTGGGTCGTTGTTGACCACTTCCGCGACGTCGTTGATCAGCTTGATGATCAGCTTGGCGTAGCGATAGCTCGCCGCCGCCTTGCCGGCAAAAATCTTGACCCGCGGCACCCAGTCGCGCTGCGGCTCGTCCTTGATGGCGTGGTACAGCGCGATGGTCTCGATGATGTTGAGCAATTGCCGCTTGTATTCGTGGATGCGCTTGATCTGGACGTCGAACAGCGCCGACGGATCGACCTTGATGCCGAGGCGTTCGCCGATCAGCCGCGCCAGCGCCAGCTTGTTCTGGTGCTTGATGTCGCGGAAGCGCTGCTGGAAGGCCTGGTCGCTGGCGCGGGCCTCGATGCGGTCGAACAGCGAGAAATCGTCCAGTACCGCATCGCCGCAGACCTCGCAGAGCAGGCCGGTCAGGCGCGGATTGGCGAGCATCAGCCAGCGGCGGAAGGTGATGCCGTTGGTCTTGTTGGTGATGCGGCCGGGATAGAGATGGTTGAGATCGTGAAATACGGTCTCCTTCATCAGGTCGGAATGCATCGCCGACACGCCGTTGATGCGATGGGAGCCGACAAAGGCGAGCTGTCCCATCCGCACCCGGCGGCCGCTCCGCTCGTCGATCAGCGATACCGAGGCGCGGAAATCGACGTCGCCCGGGCAGCGCTGGTCGGCGAGCGCGAGATGCGCGGCATTGATGCGGTAGATGATTTCGAGATGCCGGGGCAGCAGCCGCTCGAACAATTCGACCGGCCAGGTCTCCAGCGCTTCCGGCAGCAGCGTGTGATTGGTGTAGGACAGCGTCGCCACCGTGATCTTCCACGCCTCGTCCCAGCGGAAATTATGCAGGTCGACCAGGATGCGCATCAGCTCGGTGACGGCGAGGCTCGGATGGGTATCGTTGAGCTGCACCGCGGCCTTGGAGGGCAGGTTGCGCAACTGTCCGTCGGAGGCGAGGTGCCGCTTGATCAGGTCCTGCAGCGAGGCGGAGACAAAGAAATATTCCTGTCGCAGCCGCA
>PNLC01000756.1 GCA_013822885.1 Bradyrhizobium sp. | reverse complement strand
AAATCCTTGTACGAGTTCTTGCTGACGAGATAGGACGGATCCTTGCCCTCGGTGATCTTGTCGGCGACCAGCGCGCCATCCTTCATCGCCCAGTTGGCTTTGCCGACCTCAGTCCAGTCGCCCATCTTCTTGTCGTCGACCAGCGTCACCCAACCGTCGCTCTGGCCCGATGCAATGCTGGAAAACTGAACAGCCGCGGCGCCCACCAAGAGACCCGCAGCGAGTATCGACAAGCGCTTCATGGACATGTCCTCCCTGACTGTTTTTGTTGGAGGCGCAACCTATCATCACGCGGGCCGGCGTAAATCCAATTTCGATGCTGCAGTTGCGCTGTGCGGTACGAGGCGTGTCGCGCCAGACGGGCACGCATGCGCCGCCTGCTCGGCACAGCGAGCGCGCTGGCTTTCCGACGGCGGCGGAAAGACTGACCCCGGCACCACCATTCCAGGCAAATTTGATCGCCTGGCCGATACCCGACTACTCAGGCCTAGCAACCATTCCGGCCACGCCGCGTTTTGTATCCTCAACTCATTCGAGGAAAATGAACCATGGCTGATACCTCACAGATCCGGGAACATATGGACGTCATCTCTTCCGACAAGAAGACGGTGGGAAAGGTCGACCATCTCGAGGGAACCGACAAGATCAAGCTGACCAAACAAAGTTCGCCCGATGGCCAGCACCACCACTTCATTCCGGTGTCATGGGTCGATCACGTCGATCAGCACGTGCATCTCAACAAATCGGGCGCGGACGTGACCTCGCACTGGCAACATGGCCGGCAATAGCCGGTAGACATGCATTGCGCCCCTTGCGAATGCCGCTATCATCTGATCTCAGGAGATTGAATGAACCCCGCGGCGGTACTGCAGTTTGAACGCATGATCGGCGAGTACGCACGCTGGCGTGCCGTTCCCGAAAAGGAACGGTCGCCGGCACCGGCGTGGTGGTGGGGACCGGCCATGGAGCTGCGCAACATGGCGGGTCCGCTGCCGGCCGAATGGTGCTTGCAGTTGGGGCTACCCGAGCATTCGACTTGTGCTGCGGGCGCGAAAATCTTCCTCGCGGCGTTCGCAGGACAGACCTTGCTGCCCTGGCCCTACGATTTTCCCGGTAAAACAGACGTAGCGGAAGCAACAGATATAGCGGACGCAATCGACATCCGCGAACTCCACCCGCAGCCGTCAGACGACAGCGCTTTCCAGCCCTGAATCGAGCTCGGGTTGCAGCGCCGGCGATTCAAGTGCCGGTGCTGCGCGCAGCAGTTCGGCCATCTGCCTTGGTGGCACTGGTTTGGAGAACAGGAAGCCCTGCATCTCGTCGCAGGCGTGGCTGCGCAGGAAAGCCTGCTGCTCAATGGTCTCGACGCCCTCGGCGACGACGGTCATGCCGAGCGCCTTGCCCATGCTGATGATCGCCTGCGCGATCGCCTGGTCTTCGGAATCGACCGGCAGGTCGCGAATGAACGAACGATCGATCTTGATGGTGTCGATCGGAAAATGCTTCATCAGCGACATCGACGAATAACCGGTACCGAAATCGTCGATCGCCAGCCTTATGCCCCGGCTCTGGATCGCGTCGAGAATCTTGATGGCGCGGGACACGTTGCGCATCACCATGCTTTCGGTGACTTCGAGTTGCAGCAGCACCGGCGACATGCCGCTCGCCACCAGCGCCTCGTCGATATCCTGCAACAGATGCCCGTCGGCGAATTGCCTCGGCGAAAGGTTCACCGCCATCGTCACCGGCCGCAGGCCGCGGCGCTGCCAGGCCATGTTCTGCGTGCAGGCTTCCCTGAGCACCCAGCGACCGATCGGGACGATGGTCCCGGTCTCCTCGGCCAGCGGAATGAATTGCGCCGGCGACACGCTGCCGAGTTCGGGATGGTTCCAGCGCAACAATGCCTCGACGCCGGTGATCTGGCCGCTCGCCATTTCGATCTTGGGCTGATAGTGCAGCGTGAACTGGTCGCGCTCCAGCGCACGGCGCAAGGCGCTCTCGAGCTTCAGCC
>PNLC01000755.1 GCA_013822885.1 Bradyrhizobium sp. | reverse complement strand
CAGCGCGCGCAGATTCTCCGTGGAGAACGCCTTATCGTCGGCGAGGTCGGCGATGGCGGGCGGCGTATTCGCAGTGGTCGGCAGCACGAGCGCGTCATAGGGCGCGATACGTTCTTCTGTCCGCGCAATGAAAGAGCGGCGCGCATTGAGAATATCGATGTAATCGGCGGCGCTTATGCTTTCACCGCGCAGGATGCGGATACGAACCCGGGGATCGTAGACGTCGCCCTGGCCGACGATCAGATAGCGGTGCCAGGCATAGCTTTCCGCGGCGGCAAAGCCACCCTTGCTGTTCATGACCCCGACATCGTGGAATTCCGGCACCTCGATCCGCTCGATCGAAGCGCCATGGCGCGACAGCGTCTCCAGCGCGCGTTCAAATGTCCTTGCGACCTCGTCGTCGAGATCGTCGAGCGCGACCGTAGTCGGCACCGCGAGCCGCATGCCCTTGACCGGGCGCGGCTGCAACGGCTGCACGGCTTCACCCGCAAGCACGGCGTCGAGCACCGCGCAGCAACTGACAGTGCGCGCCAGCGGCCCAAAGCTGTCGAGCGAGGACGACAGCGGCACGCCGCCGTCGAGCGGCACGCGGGCCTGCGTCGGCTTGTAGCCGACGATGCCGTTATACGCCGCCGGGATCCGGCAGGACCCGCCGGTATCGGTGCCGAGCGCGCCATAGGCCATTTGATCGGCGATCGACACTGCGGCGCCTGAGGACGACCCGCCGGGCACGTGGCCGACGCTGCGATTCCAGGCGCTCTTCGGCGTACCGTAATGCGGATTGATGCCGATGCCCGAATAGGCGAACTCGGTCATGTTGGTGCGGCCGATCACGATGAAGCCCGCCCGGCGCAGCCGCGCCACCACGGTCGCGTCGTCATCCGCCGGCGTGCAATTCTCCTCCAGCGCGCGCGAGCCGGCGCGGGTCACCTGGCCCTTGATGTCGAACAGGTCTTTTATCGAGACCGGAATGCCGGCGTAAGGCGACGGCGCGGCGTTGGCCTTGCGCAGCCGGTCCATTGCATCTGCCGCCGCTATCGCCGCGGCCTTGTCGACGTGGATGAAGGTCCGTGCGCCTTCGCCGGCGGGATCGGCAATCCTTGCGAGACATTCTTCGACCAGTTGGCGCGCGGTCGTACGCCCGGCGTCAAGATCGGCGGCCAGGCTGGCAAGTGTCGGTTGGTTCGGCATGGCTTTCTCGCTCGCTTCCCTTGGCGTCACTTGTGATCCGAAGCGACACTGGTGTCGAGATGTGTCCCCGGCGATTTGCCGTGACGCGGACTATCTCCGATGACACGCTGGCATACAAGCGCTCTCCGGCGCGGGAATGCAGCCATGCGGCAGCACCGCTGCTGGACCGTTGACGGGCAATGGTCAAATGTCGCATCAAGATCGCAACAGGCGCCCCCGGCGCCCGTTTCCCAAGGAGAACAGCCGATATGGCGGAGCCCGCGCGCGCGAAACCAAAGCCCACACCCGAAACGCAGCATTTCTGGGAGGGCACGCAGGCCGGCGAATTGCGCCTGCAGCGCTGCGACGCCTGCGCCAACGTCTACTTTCCGCCGCGCCCGTTTTGTCCCTCCTGCGCCTCGCGCAAGGTCTCCGTCTTCAAGGCCAGCGGCAAAGGCAAGCTCTACAGCTACGTCATCAACCACCGTCCGGCGGCGCCCGGCTTCACGCCGCCTTATGCTATTGCGGTCGTCGAACTCGACGAGGGTCCGCGCATGATGAGCAACATCATCGACTGTCCGCAGACGCCGGAGGCGCTGGAGCTCGACATGAAGCTCGAAGTCGCGTTCGAAAAGCTCGACGACAAGATCACCCTTCCTCAATTCCGTCCGGCGAAGGGCTAAGCACCATGCGCAAGAATGCAGTCGCCGTCGTCGGCGCAGCCGAGACCACCGAACTCGGCGTCATCCCGAACATGTCGCAGATCCAGCTCCATGCGGACGCGGCGCTCAACGCCATCGCCGATGCCGGGCTGAAACTCTCCGACATCGACGGCATCGCCACCG
>PNLC01000754.1 GCA_013822885.1 Bradyrhizobium sp. | reverse complement strand
CGACCTTCAGTGTAGGATTGCCAAACCGGCCATCAGGAGAGATGCATGAATAAACTAGCGATCAGGCTTTTGACTCTCGCAATGTTGTCGCTGACGCTCGCGGTCGCCCCCGCCGTGACAGCGGTCTACGCAGCGCCCGACAACGATCCGCCTCCGCCGCCGCAAAAGAAGAAGAAATCCAGCGAAGCCCGCCCGGGCGTCGAACAAACCGCTTTCGCCGATGGTTATCGTGCTGCCTATGCAGCGATCTACGACCGCCACGACTACGCCTCCGCGATCGAACAGCTGAAGGCGCTCGGCCGTGACGACAGCGCTGCCGTCGCCAATCTGATCGGCTATTCCTATCGCAAGCTCGGCGACTACAAGGTCTCACAGATCTGGTATGAGCGCGCGCTCAAGGCCGATCCGAGCCACGTCAAGACCTGGCAGTATTACGGCCTGTGGCAAGTCGAACAGGGCAATCGCGATCAGGCGCAGTACCACCTGAACAGGATTGCCCAGCTCACCGGCACCGCAAGCGAGGAATTCCGCTCGCTAGCCGCCGCGCTGGAAAAGCCGCCCGGCACCGGGCTAGTTTACTGAGGCAGCAACGACGCAACAATCCAGCCTGCTCTTTCGGCGGATCGCTCGTGTGGATTGGCAAGAACCGGCGCAGTGACTGCGCCGGTTTTTTGTTGTCCGGAATTCACTTCACCAGCGCTTCGACTTCCGACCGGAACGCCTGACGCGCGCCGTCGCGCGAATAGAACATGTGGCCGCCGGGATAGACGACGAGCTTCACCCGCGGCGCACCTGCGAAGGCGGGCAACTGGTTGAGCAACACCTTGGAAGCGAAATAGGGCGTGGCGAGATCGAACATGCCGTGGCCGACCAGCAACTTCATTTTCGGATCGAGCGCGAGAATCTGGCGCAGCTGCGAGACCGACTGTGCCGGCCCGCGGCCGAAATCCCACGACCGGTTCACGCTCTCGCTGAGCAATTGGTACGAACCATCGGGCCGCCAGTTGAGCTTGCGCGTGGTGACGTCGACCGCAGCACTGGTCAGCGGCGCCATCAGGGAATCGCCGGAAGGATCGCCGAAATGGACGTCGCTCGAATCCGGATACGGATCGATGCCGGACACGGTGGCGTCATAGCGTCCGATGATCCGGCCGCTGCGGCGGTCGAACTCGCGGCGGAATTCGCTGACATCGAAACGCCCGGCAAGCCTGCGGCTGACGGCCTGGTCGATGCCGGTCAGCGCCGCCACCTTGTCGGCGAGCCGTGTCGTGGCCTCCTTGTCGGCCTGCCCCTTCATCAGGTCGGCGAGAAACTCGGTCTGGGCATAGCGCTCGACATCGGCGAGATCGGCGCGCGTCATGCCACCCTTGGCCTCGCGCGCCACCCCTGCCATGCTCGGCAGGGTGTAGACGTACTGCAGCAGGCTCGAGCCGGAAAAGTCGCGGAAGTCGAGCAAGGGCGAAACCAGGATCAGCCCGCGCACGCCGACGCCCTGCTGGGTCTGCAGATTGCGAACGATCTTCGGTCCGCGAATGCCGCCATAGCTTTCGCCGGTCACGAATTTCGGCGACAGCAGGCGGTCGTACTTTTCGAGCCAGCGCCGGATCACCAGTGCAATCGAGCTGACATCGCCGTCGACGGACAGGAACCGCTTGCGCACATCCTCGCCCGACGCGACGAACCGGCTGAAGCCGGTACCGACGGGATCGATGAAAACCAGATCGGTGAAGTCGAGCCAGGTCTCGGCATTGGGCGACACCTCGGGCGTCGCCGAAGATATCGCGCCATCGCCGCCGATCGACAATCGCCACGGCCCGGCGGCGCCGAACTGCAGCCAGGCCGAGGACGCGCCCGGGCCGCCATTGAACAGAAACGTCACCGGGCGGGTCGCGTGATCGGTGCCGTCGAGCTGATAGGACGTGTAGGCGATATCGGCCTGCGGCTCGCCCTTGTCGTCGAACAGACGAATCGAGCCCGCCGTGGCGGTGAAGTTGAGCGTGCGTCCGGGCAGCGCCAGCG
>PNLC01000753.1 GCA_013822885.1 Bradyrhizobium sp. | reverse complement strand
TTCAGGGAATAGCCGCGAAATGTGCGGCGGGCAAGGCGGAAGGTGCTGCTTGCCGGGCTCCGAGCGGAATCCAACGTGCCACCGACACAGCCTCAAGATGGATGCCGGGTTCTACCCTGCGGGCTGCCCCGGAATGACGGCAGAGACGGTTAATCAGGGTTCGCTGACGAACCTGAGCTTTCCGGCGGGTTTCAGCGTCTTGGCGTCGAACGTACGGATTTCGATTACCCCTGCCGTATCCAGCGTCACCACCAGCCGCTCGCCGGCCACTGCCGTGGAGACGATCCGGGCGCCTTTCGGCAGCGTTGCGGTGACGTCGCTCACGGCCGTCGTGGGGCTTCCCTCGCCGCGGTAAAGGCGGTACCCGACGGCGATCAGGACGACGGCCACCGCCAAGGCCGAGGTCAGGCCTGCGATCAGCATCATTCGCCGCACCCGCGCAAACAGCGCGGCCTGCTCGGGGGTCGGTTCGGGCGCAACGGTATCGGTCATGCAAGGCTCTTAGTTAACAAGGCTCGGTTTTGGAACAGGGATCATCGGGTAACGGTCAAAGGCTGGAGGTCACCGTCGGCGGCGACGAGGGATCGCCCCGCCTCGACCGCGTGCTCGCGGTGCTCCGCCCGGAACTGTCGCGCTCGCGGCTGAAGGCGCTGATCCTGGCCGGTTCCGTCACTGCCAGGGGGGCCCCCGTCCGCGACCCCGCTTATCATGTCGCGCGAGGGGATACGATCACAATCGACGTGCCCGAGGCGGTGGCGCCGGAGCCGAAGGGCGAGGATATCGCGCTCGATATCGTCTACGAGGACGACGACATCATCGTCATCAACAAGCCGAAGGGACTGGTCGTCCACCCGGCCGCAGGGCACGAGAGCGGCACGCTGGTGAATGCGCTGATCGCCCATTGCGGCGCCAGTCTTTCAGGCATCGGCGGCGTCCGCCGGCCGGGCATCGTGCACCGGTTAGATAAGGACACGACCGGGCTGATGGTGGTCGCCAAGAACGACCAGGCGCATCAATCGCTGACCGCCCAGTTCGCCGACCACGGCCGCACCGGCCCGATGCAGCGCGGCTACAAGGCCTTTGTCTGGGGCGTGCCCGGCCGGCAGCGCGGCACGGTCGACGCGCCGATCGACCGCCATCCCTACGCCCGCGAAAAGATGGCGGTGCGCGAAGGCGGTCGCGAGGCGGTCACCCATTGGGAGCTGCAGGCGGCCTATCAGGGACACGACGGCAAACCGGTCGCCTCGCTGCTGGCCTGCCAACTCGAGACCGGGCGGACGCATCAGATCCGGGTGCACCTCGCCCATACCGGTCATCCCCTGATGGGCGACGCCGTCTATGGCCCGCACTTCAAGACCAAGGCCGGGCACCTCGGCCCTAAAGGTAAGCAGGCACTCACCGCCCTTGGCCGACAGGCCTTACACGCTTACCTGCTCGCTTTGGAACACCCCCGGACCGGGGAATTTTTGCATTGGGAAGCCGGTTTGCCGCAGGATTTGCTTCTCCTGCAAGACGCGCTGGAAGCGGCGGTATGACGCAGGCGTTCCAGAAAAGCCATGTTATGCCAATAGGTTATGGCTGCCACACGGGGACGTGACGTCAGCATTCCTTCCCTATTTGTTCGTTTTCCTGTATGGTCCCTCTTGCGTTGAATATCCAACGCGGAACATCGCAGCCTGATCGGCTTTAACCAAAGCGATCACCTGCCGGGCCCGCCGCTATCGGGGGCCTGAACCACTGGAGGGCGCTCAATGGCCCGTACAGCTACGCTGCCGGTTCTCAATGGAGAATCCGGTCTTTCCAGATACCTCGCCGAGATCCGCAAGTTCCCGATGCTGGAACCCCAGCAGGAATACATGTTCGCCAAGCGCTGGCGCGAACATGACGATCGCGACGCGGCACATCACCTTGTCACCAGCCATCTCCGGCTCGTGGCCAAGATCGCCATGGGCTATCGCGGCTACGGCTTGCCGATCTCCGAGGTCGTCTCGGAAGGCAATGTCGGCCTGATGCAGGCGGTCAAGC
>PNLC01000752.1 GCA_013822885.1 Bradyrhizobium sp. | reverse complement strand
CATCTACACGTTCGGCAACGAGAAGCAGAAGAAGCAGTATCTGCCGCGCATCGCCAGCGTCGACGACTGGTGGTGCCAGGGCTTTTCGGAGCCCGGCTCCGGATCGGACCTCGCCTCGCTCAAGACCAAGGCCGAACGCAAGGGCGACAAGTACATCATCAACGGCCAGAAGACCTGGACCACGCTGGCGCAACACGCCGACATGATCTTCTGCCTGTGCCGCACCGACAACAATGCGAAGAAGCAGATGGGCATCTCCTTCATCGTGTTCGAGATGAAGTCGAAGGGCGTCACCGTGCGCCCGATCGAGACCATCGACGGCGGCCGGGAGGTCAACGAGGTGTTCTTCGACGACGTCGAGGTGCCGGTCGAGAACCTGATCGGCGAGGAGAACAAGGGCTGGGATTACGCAAAATTCCTGCTCGGCAACGAGCGTACCGGCATCGCCCGCGTCGGCGTTTCCAAGGAGCGGCTGCGCCGCATCAAGGACCTCGCCTCCAAGGTCGAGTCCAACGGCAAGCCGATCATCCAGGACCAGGGTTTCCGCGAAAAGCTCGCGGCCTGCGAGATCGAGCTGAAGGCGCTCGAACTGACGCAGTTGCGCGTCGTTGCCGACGAAGGCAAGCACGGCAAGGGCAAGCCCAATCCGGCCTCCTCGGTGCTGAAGATCAAGGGCTCGGAAATCCAGCAGACCACCACCGAACTGCTGATGGAAGTGATCGGCCCGTTCGCCGCGCCCTACGACGAGCATGGCGATGACGGCTCCAACGAGACCATGGACTGGACCGCCCAGATCGCGCCGAGCTACTTCAACAACCGCAAGGTCTCGATCTACGGCGGCTCCAACGAGATCCAGCGCAACATCATCACCAAGGCGGTGCTGGGGCTTTAACCCCGCTACCACCTGTCGTCCCCGCGAAAGCGGGGACCCAGTACGCCGCGGCAGTCATGGCTTACGACGGGCCGGCGATTACTGGATCCCCGCCTCCGCGGGGATGACGATCGAGAACTTGGCAACGGCGTTGCCCGAATGGAATTCTGGAGAGAGTAACGAACATGGATTTTGATCTGTCCGAGGAGCAGCGCCTTCTCAAGGAAAGCATCGACGGTCTGCTGACCGACTCCTACGATTTCGATGCGCGCAAGAAGTACCAGAAGGAAAAGGGCGGCTGGAGCAAGGCCGTCTGGGGCAAGCTGGCCGAGCAGGGTCTGCTCGGATTGCCCTTCGCGGAAGCCGACGGCGGCTTCGGCGCCGGCGCGGTGGAAACCATGATCGTCATGGAGGCGCTCGGCAAGGCGCTGGTGCTGGAGCCGTATCTGGCGACGGTCGTGATCGGCGGCGGCTTCCTGCGCCACGGCGGCTCGGCCGAGCAGAAGGCCGCCTACATTCCCGGCATCATCGACGGCAGCAAGACCTTTGCCTTCGCGCAACTCGAGAAGAACTCGCGCTACGATCTCGCCGATGTTTCGACCACCGCCAAGAAGAAGGGCGACGGCTGGATCATCGATGGCGAGAAGTTCGTCGCGCTGAACGGCGAGAACGCCGACACCCTGATCGTGACCGCGCGTACCAAGGGCGCGCAACGCGACAAGAGCGGCATCGGCGTGTTCCTGGTGCCGGCGGACGCCAAGGGCGTCACCCGCAAGGGTTACCCGACCCAGGACGGGCTGCACGCCGCCGACATCACGCTAACCGGCGTCGAGGTCGGTGCAGACGCTGTGATCGGCGATCCCGAGAACGCGCTCGCTTTGATCGAGCGGGTGGTGGATGAAGCCCGCACCGCGATGTGCGCGGAAGCCGTCGGCGCGATGGATGAATCGCTCAAGTCCACCGTCGAGTATCTCAAGACCCGAAAGCAGTTCGGGGTTGCGATCGGCACGTTCCAGACCCTGCAGCACCGCGCCGCCGACATGTTCGTGGCCCTCGAACAGGCCCGCAGCATGTCGATGTTCGCGACCATGGCGGCCGATTTCGAGAGCGCCACCGACCGCGCCACGGCAGTCGCCGCCGCCAAGGTGCAGATCGGGAAA
>PNLC01000751.1 GCA_013822885.1 Bradyrhizobium sp. | reverse complement strand
GCGCGGACCGCGCACCTGCCATATGACGCTTTCGACTGCCGGCGATATCTCGCCGCGCGGGCCGCCGGCCTTTGCCAGCAGCACGCCGAAGAGATCGCCAAGCGAGACCGGATAGCGCCCGACCGTCAGCGCCAGCAGCAGGCCTGCAATGAGGACCGCGATCGCGATCGCAAATCCGGGCAGGGCGGATCGGGCGGGACTCATGGGACCTGGCTCATGCGGGGAAAGCTATCAATCCCGGCCCGCAAGTACATGGTCGATTTGAGCCGGCGACGGCGCGACGTGGTAGAATCGCGTGTAGAACTCCGCCGTCAGCGTCCGCAGATCTTCCGGAAAGCGCTCCGGATAAAGAATTTTGGCGAGCCACCACAGCCCGATCAGGCGGTTGACGGAGGGCGGCAAATCCACCCAGCCGAACGGCATCTTGGGCGAGAGATGAATCCGGTTGTCGCGCACGGCCTTGACCGCGGCCCAGGCCGGATCGCCGCGCACGGTGCCTGCGAATTCCTGATCGATGGTGACGATCACATCGGGATTCCACACCAGCACCTGTTCGATCGAAACGTTGGCGAGGCCTCCTTGCGTTTCGCCGGCAACGTTGCGGCCTAGCATCTCGATGGTCTCGACATTGATCGAGCCGCCGAGCCCGGTCGAAAGCCCGCGTGGTCCGCGCGCGTAATACACCTTTGGCCGCTCGCCCGCTGCGATTGGCTCGATGCGGCCAAGAATCGTCTTCAGCGTTTCATCGGCGTAGCGCGCCAGTTTCTCTGCGTCGTCGGCCCGGCCGATCAGCGCGCCCAACGCGCGGTAGGTGGCGGCAATGCTTGCGAAGCGGCCATCGAGCAAGGCATAGGGAATGCTGGTCTGCTCCTGCACGCGATCCGCCAGCGAGACAAACGTCGCGCTGGTCGAACCGACGTCGAGAATGAGATCAGGTTTCAGCGCCAGCACGGTTTCCAGATTGGCCGTGTTGCCGCGCCCGGTGATGCGGCCGACTTCCGGCCGCCTGCAGATATCAGGCAGCATGTAGGCGCACTCTTCCGGCCGGTTGGCGCGGGGCCAGCCGATCAGCAATTCCGGCGCCAGCGTGTAAAGCAGGATTGCCGCCGGTGGTCCGGCCGGGAACACGCGCGATACCTTCGTGGGGACAGCCACCGTTCGCCCCGCGGCATCCTTGATAGTCTGCGCGAACGCAAAGCGCGGCGCGATGAGCGCCGCCGACAGGCCCGCGATCAGCGTGCGGCGATCGATCAATCGACCCCCACCATCACGTCGCTCGCCTTGATCAGCGCTGTGGCCGCCTTGCCCTTGGCAAGCCCGAGTTCGTCGACGGCCTCGTTGGTGATCGAGGAGGTCACGATGACCCCACCGCCGATATCGATCCGGATATGCGACGTGGTGGCGCCCTTCACGACATCGACGATGGTGCCCTTGAGCTGGTTGCGCGCGCTGATCTTCATTGAAGACTCCATCTTGTCGGCACAGGTAGGTTCGGCCACGATCTCAAACCACAATCCGCGCTAATAGCCAAGGCGTGCGGGAGTGGCATGGACTGGCATGATGTCGGGCAGTGAGTTTGATTGGGAAAATCAGGCAATCGTCCCATCAAATAGCCGTAAACTTCCAAGCTTTTGAGCGTGGATCAATCAGTCCCATCATTTGTGCATAGCAAAAAGGTTTCGGCATGGATCGCATCCGGATCGTCGGCGGCAGCAAGCTCAACGGCACCATTGCGATTTCGGGTGCGAAGAATGCAGCCTTGCCGCTGATGATCGCAGCCCTGCTGACGGAGGAAACGCTGATCCTCGACAACGTACCGCGGCTCGCCGATGTAGCCCAACTGCAGCGCATCCTCGGCAATCACGGCGTCGACATCATGTCCGCGGGCAAGCGGCCCGGCGACCGGCAGTATCAGGGCCAGACGCTGCACATCTCGGCGGCCGACATCATCGACACCACGGCGCCCTATGATCTGGTGTCGCGGATGCGCGCCAGCTTCTGGGTGATCGCGCCGCTGCTGGCGCGGATGCACGAGGCGAGAGTCTCGCTGCCGGGCGG
>PNLC01000750.1 GCA_013822885.1 Bradyrhizobium sp. | reverse complement strand
TCCACCTGGTCGTGGGTCACGTAGACGGTAGTGGTGCGAACCTTCTGGTGTACCTTCTTGATCTCGATCCGCATCTGGACACGCAGCTTGGCGTCCAGGTTGGACAGCGGCTCGTCGAACAGAAACACCTTCGGGTTACGAACGATGGCGCGGCCCATGGCGACGCGCTGACGCTGGCCGCCGGACAACTGCTTCGGCTTGCGATCGACGAGTTCGACGATATCGAGCATGCGCGCGGCCTCATCGACCCGGCTCTTGATCTCGGCCTTGGGGTAGCGCTTCAGCCGCAGCCCGAACGACATGTTTTCGGCGACCGTCATGTGCGGGTAGAGCGCGTAGTTCTGGAACACCATCGCGATATCGCGGTCCTTCGGCGGCACGTCGTTGATGACGTCGCCGCCGATCATGATGTCGCCGTCCGAAATATCTTCCAGCCCTGCGATCATCCGCAGCGTCGTCGACTTGCCGCAGCCGGAAGGTCCGACCAGCACGACAAACTCATGGTCGGCGATATCGAGATCGATGCCGCGCACCGCTTCGACCTCGTCATAACGCTTGACAACCTTGCGCAACGTCACGTCAGCCATGAGATCAACCCTTTGTCGCACCGGCCGTCAGGCCGGCAATGTAATAATCCATCAGGAAAGCGTAGATGATGAGCGGAGGTGCTGCGCCGAGCAGGGCGCCGGTCATGATCTGCCCCCAGGCGAACACGTCGCCCTTGATGAGGGTCGTGATGATGCCGACCGGCAGCACCAGTTGATCGGTCGATGTCGTGAACACCAGCGGATAGAGGAACTGCGCCCAGGAGACAGTGAAGGCGAAGATGGTTGCGGCAATGATGCCGGGGAAGGCAACCGGGATGAAAATGCGGGTCAGCGTCTGGAACCAGGACGCGCCGTCGATGATGGCGGCCTCGTCGAGTTCCTTCGGGATCGATGCGAAGTAGCCGATCATGATCCAGGTGCAGAACGGCACCGTCAGCGTCGGATACACGATCAGCAGCACATACCACTTGTTGATCAGCTGGATCCCGGTCAGTTCGCCGAATACCACGAACATCTTGAACAGGGGTAGAAACAGCAGCGTCTCGGGGATCAGGTAGGTCAGAAACACGCCGGTCGCGAGCGTCGCCGAGCCCCAGAACCGCATTCGCGCCAGAGCGAAAGCCGCCGGCACGCTGATCAGCATTGTGATTGTCACCACGAAGATCGAGACCAGCGCCGAGTTTCGGAAGAAGGTCAGGAACTGGTTCGACGTCAGCAGCTCAACGTAGTTCGACAATGTTGGATGGAAAACCCACCACGGATTGGTTGCGGCGGAGATTTCGGCGCTGGTCTTCAGCGATGTAATCAGCATGTATAGCGGCGGCACCAGCGCGAAGATCGCGAACAGGGTTAAGAAGAAATACGACCATCTAAGAGCCCAGGTTCGGTCGCGGCTCATGCTGCGTAGTTTGACGGCGCGGGTCGGAGCCGCCTTGTCGATCGTGACGGTGCTGGTCATCAGGCTTCATTCCCGCGTTTGTTGATGTCGCGCAGGATAAAGACCGCCGCGACTGCGAGGATCGGTATCATGAACAGCGAGACGCTGGCCCCCAGTGGGATGTCGCCGCCCTCGATACCAATGCGGAATGCCCAGGTCGCGAAGATATGGGTGTGGTCGAGCGGGCCGCCGGCAGTCAGGATACGCACGATATCGAAGTTGGCGAAGGTGACGATGAGGGAAAACAGCGTCGTGATCGCGATAATGTTCCGCATCATCGGCAACGTCACGTACCAGATGCGCTGCCACCAGTTGGCGCCATCGATGGAAGCGGCTTCATAGAGCTGGTCGGGCACCGACTTCAGCGCAGCCAGATACATGATCATGAAGAACGGAGCGCCGACCCAGATATTCACCAGGATGACGGAGAATCGGGCCCAGCCGGTCTCGCCGGTCCATGGAATCCGGTCGACGCCGATGCCCGCCAGCAAATAATTGAAGGCGCTGTAAGACGGATCGAACAGCCACAGCCACGCCAGCGTGCTCATCGCCGGTGGAATCACCCACGGCACCAGCAGCA
>PNLC01000749.1 GCA_013822885.1 Bradyrhizobium sp. | reverse complement strand
TCGGCGAGTTCCTTTTCCAGCGTCTGCAGCCGGGTTTTCGACCCGGTATCGGTTTCCTTCTTCAGGGCTTCCTGCTCGATCTTCAGCCGAATGATTTCCCGATCCATCGAATCGAGTTCTTCCGGCTTGGAATCGACCTGCATTTTCAGCCGCGCTGCCGCCTCGTCCATCAGGTCGATGGCCTTGTCGGGCAGGAAGCGGTCGGTGATGTAGCGGTTCGACAGCGTGGTCGCAGCCACCAGCGCCGAGTCAGTGATCCGCACGCCGTGGTGCTGCTCGTACTTGTCCTTCAGGCCGCGCAGTATCGAGATCGTGTCCTCGACCGTCGGCTCGGAGACAAACACCGGCTGGAACCGGCGCGCCAGCGCGGCGTCCTTTTCGACGTGCTTGCGATACTCATCGAGCGTGGTCGCGCCGATGCAGTGCAGTTCGCCACGCGCCAGCGCGGGCTTCAGCAAGTTCGACGCATCCATCGCGCCGTCGGCCTTGCCGGCGCCGACCAGCGTGTGCATCTCGTCGATGAACAGGATGATGGAGCCCTCGGCGGCGGTGACTTCCTGCAGCACGGCCTTCAGCCGCTCCTCGAACTCGCCGCGGTATTTGGCGCCTGCGATCAGCGCGCCCATGTCGAGCGACAGCAGCTTCTTGTCCTTCAGGCTCTCCGGCACGTCGCCGTTGAGGATGCGCAGCGCCAGCCCCTCGACGATCGCGGTCTTGCCGACGCCGGGTTCGCCGATCAGCACGGGATTGTTCTTGGTGCGGCGGGACAGCACCTGGATGGTGCGGCGGATTTCCTCGTCGCGCCCGATCACGGGATCGAGCTTGCCGTCGCGCGCCGCCTGCGTGAGATCGCGGGAATATTTCTTCAGCGCGTCGTAGGCGTTCTCGGCCGTGGCGCTGTCGGCGCTGCGGCCCTTGCGCAGCGCTTCGATCGCCGCATTGAGGCTTTGCGGCGTGACGCCGCCCTTGCCGAGAATGGCGCCAGCCGCGCTGTTCTTCTCGAGCGTCAGCCCGAGCAAAAGCCGCTCGACCGTGACAAAGCTGTCGCCGGCCTTCTCGGCGGCCTTTTCCGCTGCATCGAAGGCGCGCGCCAGTTCGGGGGCCAGGTAGATCTGCCCGGCACCGCTGCCCGAGACTTTCGGCAGCTTGGCAAGTGCCTCTTCGGTGGCTTTGAGGATGGCGCGGGAATTACCGCCGGCCCGGTCGATCAGACCACCGGCGAGGCCTTCGCTGTCGTCCAGCAGCACCTTGAGCAGGTGCAGCGGCGAGAATTGCTGGTGTCCATCGCGCATGGCGAGCGATTGTGCGGACTGGATGAACCCGCGCGCACGCTCTGTGTATTTCTCGATATTCATGTTTCTTGCTTCCCTCGGCCTGCCGTCCTCACCCGTAAGGCATGATTACGGCATCTTCATTGGGTGTACGCGGACCGCATTGACATTCCTCAACCGGCCGCGGGTCGTCGCCCTGTTTTCAGGCTTGACGCGAATGTGGGCATGGCGCGGCAAAAGTGGAAGGGCCCCTCTCACAAAATCGGGAGCGGTAGCGCGGAACGCGAGAATCCCTTAATAAGCCGCATGGAAGTCACCTCCTCTGCCCGCATCGCCGGGATCTATCGCTATCCCGTCAAAGGGCTGACCCCGGAGCAGCTCAGCCGCGCCGAGCTCAAGCCCGGTCAGACGCTGCTGGCGGACCGTCGCTACGCCATCGAGAATGGCCCCTCCGGCTTCGACCCGGCGGAACCGAAATGGCTGCCGAAGCCGCACTTCCTGATGCTGATGCGGGACGAATGGCTGGCCGGGCTGCATACCCGGTTCGACGATTCGAGCCATGTCCTGACCATCCGCCACGACGGGAAGATCGCGGCCGAGGGTGATCTGGAGACGGCGCAAGGCAGGGCTGCGATCGAAAACTTCTTCGCCTCGACTTTTCCCGACCTGATCAGGGGTCCGCCGAAAATCCTGGAAAGCCCCGGGCACAGTTTTTCGGACGTCGCCCGCAAGGTCGTTTCCATCATCAATCTCGCCAGCGTCCGCGCCATCGAGAACATGGTCGGCGCGCCGGTCCA
>PNLC01000748.1 GCA_013822885.1 Bradyrhizobium sp. | reverse complement strand
GGACACGTACGCCGGGCTAATATTGCCGCTGATCGCATCCGCCACCGGAACGCTGCTGTTTCGCCAGTTCTTCATGACGGTGCCGGATGAACTGCTGGAAGCCTCACGCATCGATGGCGCCGGGCCCTTTCGCTTCTTCTGGGACACGCTGCTGCCGCTGTCGGTCACAACGATCGCCGCGCTGTTCGTGATCCAGTTCATCTATGGCTGGAATCAGTATCTCTGGCCGCTCTTGATCACCACGAAGGATTCGATGCAGACCATCGTGATCGGCATCAAGAAGATGCTGGTAACGACAGACGAACTCGCCGAGTGGCAGCTCGCGATGGCGACGGCGATTCTCGCCATGCTGCCGCCGGTCGCCGTCGTCATCTTCATGCAGCGACTGTTCGTGCGCGGCCTGGTCCAGACGGAAAAGTGAAATGGCTAACGTCACGCTGCGCAACGTCCGCAAGACCTATCCCGGCGGGTTCGAGGCCATCAAGGGCATCGATTTCGAGGTCGGCGACGGCGCGTTCTGCGTGCTGGTCGGCCCCTCCGGCTGCGGCAAGTCGACATTGTTGCGCATGGTCGCAGGGCTGGAGACCATCACCGGCGGCGAGATCGACATCGGCGGTCGCGTCGTCAACCAGATCGAGCCGGCCGACCGCGACATCGCGATGGTGTTCCAGAACTACGCGCTCTACCCGCATATGAGCGTCTACAACAATATGGCCTACGGCCTCCGCAACCGCCGCATGGCCGAGCCCGAGATCAAGACGCGTGTCGAGGAAGCCGCGCGAATTCTCGAACTCGGCGCGATGCTCGAGCGCAAGCCGCGGCAATTGTCCGGCGGCCAGCGCCAGCGCGTGGCGATGGGGCGCGCCATCGTGCGACAGCCAAAGGTGTTCCTGTTCGACGAGCCCTTGTCGAACCTCGACGCCAAGCTGCGCATCGCCATGCGCGTGGAAATCCGAAAGCTGCAGCGCAGGCTTTCGACGACCTCGATCTACGTCACCCACGATCAACTCGAGGCGATGACGCTGGCCGATATTCTCGTGGTGATGAACGGCGGCCAGGTCGAACAGATCGGCAATCCGCTCGATATCTACCAGAAGCCGGCCACGACTTTCGTCGCCTCCTTCATCGGCGCGCCGCCGATGAACCTGATGCGGCTGCGTTCCGATGAACTCCAGTCGCAACTGGCCGGCGACATCAGGCTCAACGAGGCCGGCATTCTCGGCATCCGGCCCGAGGATTTCGTCATCACCAGCGAAGCGGTTTCCGGCGGCGTGGCGCTCGGCCTGACCGTGGAAGCGATCGAGCGCGTCGGCGCCGAAACCTTCGTCTACGGCACAAGGCAGCACGAAGCCCAGGGCGTCGCCACTACCCCCGGCGAACTGCCGCCCGGCGAAGTGATCGTGCGGATTCCCGGCGCCGTCGGCCCGGCCATCGGCGAGCGGATCAGAGTCGCGGCGGCCGGCGACAAACTGCATCTCTTTACCGTCGACGGCCGCAAGCGGGTGGGCGGGTAGGACGTCATTCCGGGATGGTCCGAAGGACCAGACCCGGAATCTCGAGATTCCGGGTTCGCTTCGCGCCCCGGAATGACGGTTTCCTAACCATCCGCAGCCGATTTACACAGCTTTCAGAGGCGCTTGAACCCTTCCCAAAGCCCCCCATATTCCCTTGTGACCGGACGGCAAGTCGGCCGGCCGGTTGAATGGGGCGCCGTAAGGGCCCCTCAAAGTCGCTTCGAGAGGACTTTGTGATGTCACGTGTTCCTTCGTTATCCAGTCCGTTCCTGCTTGGGTTCGACGAAATCGAGCGTGCGCTCGATCGCGTTGTCAAGGGCGCCGACGGTTATCCTCCCTACAACATCGAGCGGTGTGACCGTGCCAACGGCCAGCCCGAAAGGCTGCGCATCACGCTGGCGGTGGCGGGATTTACCCGCGACCAACTCGATGTGACCATTGAGGAAAACCAGCTCGTGATCCGGGGTCGCCAGCAGGACGACAAGGCCCGGCAATACATCCATCGCGGCATCGCCGCGCGCCACTTCCAGCGCACCTTCGTGCTGGCGGAGGGGATGCA
>PNLC01000747.1 GCA_013822885.1 Bradyrhizobium sp. | reverse complement strand
AATCCGATTTCCTCCAGCTCGCTCGAATCGTTGATGCGGTAGAGGTCGGCATGGAGCAGCGGGAACGGTACGTCGTAGCTTTGCGCCAGCGTAAACGTCGGGCTCGGTACTTCGAGCGCCGGATCGTTGGCGAGATAGCGGATCATCGCCCGCGCCGCCGCGGTCTTGCCGGCGCCGAGATCGCCCGAGAGCGTGATCACGTCGCCCGGCCCGACCAGAAGCGCAAGGTCCGCCATGAGCTGCGCCGTCGCGGTCTCGTTCGCCAGCGCCACCGAAAATGTCGCGGGCGCGGTCATTCGGCGGCGTTGCGATGGGCGTTCTGGTCGACCGGGAAGTCGCAGACGACCGTGGTGCCTTTGCCGACCACCGAATCGACGCGCACCTTGCCGCCATGCAGTTCGACAAAGGAGCGCACCAGCGAAAGGCCAAGACCGGCGCCGCGATGCCGCGAGCCGTGGGAATGGCTCTCGAACCAGTCGAACACCTTGTCCTTGACGTCGGACGGAATGCCGGGGCCGGTATCGCTGACGGTGAAGATCACGCGATGATCGGTCCGCCGCGCGCTGATCGTGACCGTCGCATCGTGCGGCGAGAACCCGACGGCATTGGCGAGCAGATTATAGAGCACCTGCACCACGCGCCGCTCGTCGCCGGTGAAGTCGCCGATATTGGGGTCGATATCGACCTTGAGTTCGATGCGGTCGGTCGCCAGCCGGTCCTGAATGCCTTCGGCGGCGGCCTCGATGGCCTTCTCGATATCGACCGGGCCGATTTCGAGCTTCATCGCGCCCGCATCGATGGTGGCGAGATCGAGGATGTTGTTGGTGAGTGCCAGCAGCGCGTTGGTCGATTTGGTGACGTAGTCGAGATACTCCGCCTGCTTTTTCGTCAGCGGACCGGTCGAGGGGTCGCTGAGGAAGTGGGCAAAGCCGATGATGGTGGTGAGCGGCGCGCGCAGTTCGTAGGATACGTGGTGGACGAAATCGACCTTCATCTGGTCGGCCGTCTCCAGCGCCTCGTTGCGTTCGCGCAGCGCGCGCTCGACGTTCTCGGTGTCGGTGATGTCCTGGAACGTCACCATGGTCGCGCCGTCGGGCAGCGGCATGGTCATGCAGTCCAGCACGCTGCCGTCCTTGCGTTCCAGCTTCAGCGACACCTGCGCACGGTTATCGATCGCGGTGATCGCCTCGCGCAGCGCCCGCCAGGTCGGCGCGTCGTCGAACAGCGGCAGGCACCAGGCTTCGACGGTCTCGATATGCGGCTGCTCCTTGAGCGTTTCCGCCGGCAGCTTCCACATTTTCGCGAAAGCAGGGTTGAACAGTTCGACCCGGCCGTTGCTGCCGAACACCGCGACCGCTTCGGCGAGATTGTCGAGCGTCTCGTGCTGGACCCGGGTCAGCCGGTCGAACCGCCGCGCCAGGTCGAGGCTCTCGGTGACGTTGTCGAACAGATAGGTGACGCCGCCCTCGAGGTTCGGTGTCGTGACGACGCTGAGCGCGCGCCCATCCGGCAGGAACCAGGTGTAGCTCTCCGGTTCGACGGCGCGATAGGCATCGTGCAGCTTGGCCTTCCAGGCGCGGAAGTCAGGCTGTTCGGGCAGTTTGCGCGCCGCGCGCAGCCGGTCGAGCACGCTGGAATCGTCGGGATTGGAGTCGAGGAAGGCCTGGTCGAGGCCCCAGAGCCGCCGGTAGGATTCGTTATAGAAGGCGAGCCGCCGCTGACCGTCGAACACGGCGACGCCCGATGACAGTTGGTCGAGGGTGCGGCGATGGGCTTCGGCCATCCGCTCCATGGCATCGCGCAAGGCGGTCGCCTCGCTGGCGTCGATCGCGATCCCGGCGCTGCCGGTGTTGAGCTTCAGTGCCTGCACGTCATAGATGCGCCGCTCGCCGCCGACCACGATCGGCAGCCGCGCGCTGAAGCTGGAATTGTCGTTCAGCACCCGGTTCATCTCGGCGCGCTGATGGTTCTCCAGCAGTTCGAGGTTGCGGTGGATGACATCGGCCGTGCTTCCGCCCTCGGTGGCCCGAACATAGGCAGCATTGGCGTAACGCAGATTGCCTTCGACGCTCC
>PNLC01000746.1 GCA_013822885.1 Bradyrhizobium sp. | reverse complement strand
CTTCATCGCGCTGTTCGGCGTCGCCGTGATGGATGGCATCATCATCCTGTCGCAGTACAACCAGCTGATCGACGAGGGCTATGAGCGGATGCGGGCGGTGATCCGCGCCGGCGAATTGCAGTTGCGGCCGGTGCTGATGACCTGCGTGGTGGCCGGCGTCGGGCTGTTGCCGGCGGCGCTCTCGGAGGGAATTGGCTCGCAGGTGCAAAAGCCGCTGGCGATCGTGGTCGTCACCGGCATGATGCTGGCGCCGATCGTCATCCTGGTGACGCTGCCGGTGCTGATCTCGGTGTTCTCGCGACGGGCGAGTGATCCATCGAACCGGACGCGGCTGCGGTTTGACTAACGATCCGCCCGCCCGGAATATCCCCGTCCTCTGGAATCGGTTCATGAAGAAATTGTCCCAAAGGATCAAAAACGGCCTGTCCGTTGTCGTCGTGCTGGTCGTGCTGTCCAGCCTGTACGGCTATCGCAAGCTGCAGGCGCTGGCGGCCGATCCCGCCGGGGAAAAGGATTGCGGACCCACGGCCGGCGGCGAGCAGGCGAAGATCGATTTGGAGCGAATCAAGGCGATTGCGCCGCTGAAGGACGTGAAGTGGTCACAGCTCGGCGGCAGCATCAACGATGCGAGCTGTCTCAACAGGACCGAGATTTACGGCGTCGTCGACGTGCGCAGCGTCGACGACATCGCCAAAACCCTCGCGTTCGCGCGCGACAACAAGCTCTCCGTCACCACATCGGGCGTGCGCCACAGCATGGGAGGGCAGGCGTTCCGCAAGGGCGGCATCGTGCTGGACATGCGCGGCTTCAACAGAATCGTGCTGAACGAGAGCGCGCGCTCGGTCACGGTACAGCCGGGCGCGACCTGGCACGACATCCAGAACGTGCTGCACCCGCGCTTTGCGGTGCGCGCCATGCAGTCGACCGATATCTTCACCGTCGGCGGTTCGATCTCGGTCAACGCCCACGGCATGGACCATCAGGCCGGCGCACTCGCCAAGTCGATCAAGTCGATGAAGGTGATGCTGGCCGACGGTTCGCTGCAGACGGTGTCGGCGACGGAGAATGCCGACCTGTTCAACCTCGTGGTCGGCGGCTACGGCCTGTTCGGGGTCATCGTCGAGGCCGAGCTCGATATCGCCGACAACCTCGTCTACAGGACCGAGCGCCGCCTGATAGACTACAAGGCGTTTCCGGCGCTGTTCGCCACCGATATCGAGAAGGACGGCAATATCGGCCTGATGTATGGCCACCTCTCGACCGCGCCGAGCACGTTCCTCAGGGAGTTGCTGCTCTATACCTATACGAAGGTTGACGGGACGGATTTCAAGCGTGCGCCGCTTGGGGAAGCCAGCGGCACCAAACTGCGCCGGCTGACGATCAACCTGTCGAAGCAGGGCCCGCTGTTTCAGGAAATGAAGTGGCTGTCGGAAAAGCACATCGAGCACCGGATGGAAAGCTGCACGGTGACACGGGCGCAGGCGATCGGCTCGGCCGAGGCATGCCTGGTCAGCCGCAACGATCCGATGCATGATTCCGTGCCTTACCTGCGCAATTCGTTGCCCAATGACACGGATATCCTGCACGAATACTTCATCCCGCGCAGCCAGTTCGTCGCGTTTATCGACGGCATGCGCAAGGTGTTGACCGACAACAAGACCAATTTGCTCAACGCGTCGGTGCGTGTCGTGCATCAGGAAAGCAATTTCCTGACCTATTCGCCGGAGCCGGCATTCTCGCTGGTGCTCTATATCAACCAGACCACCGACGATGAAGGCAACCGGCGGATGAGGAAGGCGACGGAAGAGCTGATCGACCTCACCATCGCCCACAAGGGCCTGTTCTTCCTGCCCTACCAGCTGTATTACTCGCGCGACCAGTTGCAGCGCTCATACCCGCAGATCAACGATTTCTTCGCGGCGAAGCGCAAGTACGATCCGTCGGAACTGTTCACCAATACGTTTTACCAGAAGTATGCGTCCTAATCTCTCCACGTCATATGTGGACGGCCCCTATTGGCAAGCCCTTTTTGACGTGTCGAACGAGTTGGTCTGCTTCGGTCATATGTCCGGCCTGT
>PNLC01000745.1 GCA_013822885.1 Bradyrhizobium sp. | reverse complement strand
TGCCCGCCGTCGCTGAACCTTCTCACCGTCAACGCGATGGCGGCGTCGGATGCGATCCTGGTGCCGCTGCAATGCGAGTTCTTCGCGCTCGAAGGTCTTTCGCAACTGCTGCAAACGGTGGAGCAGGTGCGCTCGACACTCAATCCGAACCTGTCGATCCACGGCATCGTGCTGACCATGTTCGACTCGCGCAACAATTTGTCGAACCAGGTTGTCGCCGACGTGCGGCAGTTCATGGGCGGCAAGGTCTACAACACCATGATCCCCCGCAACGTGCGCATCTCCGAGGCGCCGTCCTACGGCAAGCCGGTGCTGGTCTATGATCTCAAGTGTGTCGGCAGCGATGCCTATCTGAAGCTGGCGACGGAAGTGATCCAGCGCGAGCGCGACCTGCGGGCGCATTAGTCCGGACGCGGAATCCGTAGGGTGGGCAAAGCGAAGCGTGCCCACCTGTTTCGCGGTTGGACCGCGGTGGTCACGGCGCAAGCGCGCCTTTGCCTACCCTACGATCCGATCAACTGAAAATCGATTCGGAGTGATGTAAGTGAATCCAAGGGAGTTGGCGACGATGGCCGACGAGGCGCGTTCACGACTGGGTCGTGGTCTGGCAAGTCTGATCGGGGATGTCGGCGGCGAGGCCGCGCATGTCGAACGGCCGCGCAACCAGCGCAAGGTGCCGATCGAATTCCTCAAGCCAAATCCGCGCAACCCGCGGCGGACGTTTTCCGATACCGAACTCGGCGAACTCGCCAATTCCGTCAGGCAGCATGGTGTGATCCAGCCGATCGTGGTGCGGCCGGTGAAGGGCACGCAGGACCGTTACGAGATCATCGCCGGCGAGCGCCGCTGGCGCGCCGCGCAACTCGCCAGCCTGCACGAGGTACCGATCGTCCCCATCGAAGTCAGCGACTCTGACGCGCTCGAGATCATGATCATCGAGAACGTGCAGCGCGAAGACCTCAATGCGATGGAAGAGGCACAGGGCTATCACGCGCTCGCGGACGAATTCAAACGCAGCCAGGAAGACATCGCCAGGGAAGTCGGAAAGAGCCGCAGTCACGTCGCCAACATGATGCGCCTCACCAAGCTGCCGGCGGAGGTGCAGTCCTATATCGCGAGCGGTGAATTGTCGGCAGGCCACGCCCGCGCGCTGATCGGCGTGCCCGATCCGCTTACTGCTGCGAAGCGCATCCTCGCCGAGGGTCTCAACGTGCGCCAGGCCGAGGCGCTGGCTCACGAAGAGGGGGTGCCGGAACGCAAGCCGCAGAAGGCGCGCGGCAGCAGTGGTGGAGGAGGGAAGGCAAAGGATCCGGACACGATCGCGCTGGAGAAGCGCGTCAGCGACGCGCTCGGGCTCGCCGTGACCGTCAACCACCGCGATCCCGGCGGCAGCGTCCAGATCAGCTACCGCAACCTCGAACAGCTCGACGAGGTGATGCGAAGGCTGGCAAAGGGCGGCTGAGGCGACGGGCCCTCTCCGCGTCATTGCGAGCGCAGCGAAGCAATCCAAACTTACTTTGCTGCGATATGGATTGCTTCGCTGTGCTCGCAATGACGATTGCTGAACTATCGTCCGCTCACCCCCGCCGCTTCGCATTGGCGGCGATCGACAGCAGCGTTCGCTGCGCGATCGCTGATGCCAGCGCGGCCTGCTTGCGCATGTCGAGCGCGGCGGTGCCGAGCTGGTCGATGACGGTGGCCAGCCGCGCCACGCTGAAATTTCGCAGCGCGATTTCGACGGCGGACTTGCGCGAGAAATGCAGCCGCGGATAGCCGCTTTCGAGCAAGGTCGAGACCGGCGTGCCTTCTGCCACTGCAAGCGCGGATTTATGCAGCCATGCCGCCTGGCGCTGCGCGGCGGAGATGATCACGCCGGGGTAGGTGCCGGCGACCATGGCTTTTGTGAATTCGCTTTCGACCACCTCCGGCCTGCCGGCGAAGGCGCCGTCGACGATCGGGTCGAGCTTCAACTCGGACGCGTCCGAGACCACGGTCATGACATCGTCGAGTTCGATTTCGCCCTTGCCGTGGGCATAGAGCGCAAGCTTGCGCAGCTCGTTGCGCGAGGCCTGGCGGTCGCCGCCGAGCAGC
>PNLC01000744.1 GCA_013822885.1 Bradyrhizobium sp. | reverse complement strand
GGACCATCAGAACAAGGCCGATATCGCGACGGGAATCGCCAGAAGGTGGATCGATACGGAAAACGTCGACGTCATTCTCGATATCGGCAACTCTGCAGTTGCGCTGGCGCTGTCAGATATCGTCCGCGACAAGAACAAGATGATGATCGTGTCGTCGGCAGGGGCTTCGACGATCACGAACGAAAAGTGCTCTCCCAACACCTTCCAGTGGACGTACAATACTGCCACGCTGGCGCGCAGCACAGCGAAGGCATTGCTGGGGCAGGGCGGCAAAGAGTGGTTCTTCCTGACCGCCGATTATGCCTTCGGTCATGCACTCGAAGCGGACGCCTCCGCCGTGGTCAAGGCGTCGGGCGGCAAGGTCGTCGGTTCGGTGCGCCACCCCTTCAACACCAGCGACTTCTCGTCGTTCCTGCTGCAGGCCCAGAGCTCCGGGGCTAATGTGCTGGCGCTTGCCAATGCCAGCGGCGACACCTCCAACTCGCTCATGCAGGCTCACGAGTTTGGCTTGCTCGGCCAGAAGAGCCAGATGAAGGTTGCCGCGCTGCTGTTCCAGATCACCGATGCCAAATCGGTGGGCCTCAAGAACCTCCAGGGCCTATTCACGTCGGAGGCGTTTTACTGGGATCGAAATGATGCCTCACGCGCGTTCGGCAAGCGCTTCTTCGACAAGGTCGGACGCATGCCGACCATGGTGCAGGCCGGAATGTACTCGGCGACGCTGCATTATCTTAAGGCGGTCGAAGCGGCCGGAACGCTCGATACGGCGGCGGTGCTGGCAAAATTCCGTTCGTTGCCGGTGAATGATTTCTTCTCGGAGAAGGGCTACGTCCGCGAAGACGGCATGCACATCCATGATTACTACCTCCTGCGGGCAAAGACCGTGGAGCAATCCAAGGGCCCGTGGGATTTTTATGATGTCGTCGCAACCGTTCCGGCCGACGACGCCAACATTCCGCGCGACCAGAGCAAATGTGCGCTGATGAAGAAGTCCTGATCCGCTGATCTGGGTGAAGGGATGGGTCGATGACCGATCCCTTCGCCGACCGGATCACCCGACCTCGCGGGTGACGGCAAAACGGCTAATCCTAATCCTGCGGCTCGGACAGCGCTTCGCCGGTCGCGTCGATCCGCAGCCAGCCCGACGGCGCCAGCCGCTGCTGCGGCAGGAAGCGGCCCTTGTAGTCCATCTTCTTGGAACCCTCGATCCAGTAGCCGAGATAGACGTAAGGCAGTCCCAGCCGCCGCGCGCGGGTGATGTGATCGAGGATCATGAAGGTGCCGAGCGAGCGGCTCTGCTGCGACGGCTCGAAGAACGAGTATACCATCGACAGCCCGTCGCTGAGCACGTCGGTCAGCGCCACCGCGATCAGGTCCTCGCCGCGGCCGGTGATGCCGGTATCGACGCCGCGCTTGCGGTATTCGATGATGCGGGTCTCGACATGGCTGTCTTCCACCATCATGGCGTAGTCGAGCACGGTCATGTCGGCCATGCCGCCGTGGCGATGCCGCTTGTCGAGATAGGCGCGGAACACCGAATACTGCTCGGACGTCGGCACCGCGCTGCGCTGCTCGCCGACGATGTCGGCGTTGCGGGCCAGAACCTTCTTGAAATTGCGCGAGGGGCGGAACTCGTTGGCGACGACCCGTACCGAAACGCAGGCGCGGCACTGGTCGCAGGCCGGGCGGTAGGCGATCGACTGGCTGCGCCGGAAACCGCCATGGGTCAGCAGGTCGTTGAGGTCGCCGGCCTTGTCGCCGACCAGATGCGTGAACACCTTGCGCTCGTGCCGGCCCGGCAGATACGGGCAAGGCGAGGGCGCCGTCAGGTAGAATTGGGGGGTGTCACGCGAGTGTTGGGTCACGTCAGGTCGTCACGCCTCTGAAACACAATCACACTACATTCGCGCTCCGGAGCTTAACGGTCAATTGGTTTACTGCGGGTCAATAAGTTCGCGCCGCAGGCGTCACCTGGGTACGGACCGAGCTGTTGATGACCACGGTTCCCAGGATGATGTCGTGCAGCAGCCGGCGACGGCCGTCGAGCAGGCCGACCAGCAGCACCAGCGGCGTCAGGAACGAGATCGAGACCC
>PNLC01000743.1 GCA_013822885.1 Bradyrhizobium sp. | reverse complement strand
GCATCGCCGGCCTTCTTGAACCAGCGGCCGATGGTGGCTTCCGTCACGGACTCGCCGAGCGTCGGAACACGAATTTCAGTCATGGTCTGTTTCCTCTTTGCGCCATGGCCGGGCTCGCGGCCATCCACGCCCCAAAACGATCTCTACAAAAAAGACGTGGATGCCCGGGTCAACGGGAGCGAAGACGGCGCTTCGCGCCTTTGGCCCGGACATGACGAGTTGGTCAAATGCTAGCTCAGCGCGTCATCCAGCAACGCCTTCAGCTGCGCCAGATGCTTCGACATCAAACCGGTGGCCGTCGCCGCCGCGGCTGCGCGGCCGGCATAGCGCGGGCGCCTGTTCGGCGCGTGGATCTGGTTCAGCACCCATTCGAGGTAGGGCTCGATGAAGTGCCACGCGCCCATGTTGCGCGGCTCTTCCTGGCACCAGACCACTTCGGCGTTCTTGAAGCGGGCGAGTTCGTGCACCAGCGCCTTCAGCGGCACCGGATAAAGTTGCTCGATCCGCAGAATGTAGATGTCGTCGATGTCACGCTTTTCGCGCTCGTCGTAGAGATCATAATAGACCTTGCCCGAGCACAGCACGACGCGGCGGATCTTGTCGTCCGCCACCAGCTTGATCTTTTCATCCGGCAGCATCTGTGCGTCGTCGTAGAGGATGCGATGGAAGGTGGCGTCGGCGCCGAGTTCATCCAGCCGCGATACCGCGCGCTTGTGCCGCAACAGCGACTTCGGCGTCATCAGGATCAATGGCTTGCGGATCTCGCGATGGAGCTGCCGCCGCAGCACATGGAAATAATTCGCCGGCGTGGTGGGGTACACCACCTGCATGTTGTCTTCGGCGCACATCTGCAGGAAGCGCTCGAGCCGCGCCGAGGAATGCTCCGGTCCCTGCCCTTCATAGCCATGCGGCAGCAGGCAGACGAGGCCGGACATGCGCAGCCATTTGCGCTCGCCCGACGAGATGAACTGATCGAACAGCACCTGCGCGCCGTTGGCGAAGTCGCCGAACTGGGCTTCCCATATCGCCAGCGCCTTGGGCTCCGCCAGCGAATAGCCGTACTCGAAACCGAGCACCGCCTCTTCGGACAACAGCGAGTTGATGACCTCGTAATGGCCCTGATCGTGGCCGAGATGGTTGAACGGGGTGTAGCGGCTCTCGTCTTCCTGGTCGATCAGCACCGAATGGCGCTGCGAGAAGGTGCCACGCTCCGAGTCCTGTCCCGACAGCCGGACGTGACGGCCTTCCTGCAGCAATGTGCAAAACGCCAGCGCCTCGCCGGTCGCCCAATCGATGCCGACGCCGTTGTCGATGGCCTTGGCGCGGTTTTCCAGGAAGCGCTGGATGGTGCGGTGAACCCGAAAACCATCCGGCACCCTGGTGATCTTGCGCCCGATATCCTTGAGGATGTTGATGTCGACGCCGGTGACGCCGCGGCGGGCGTCCTCTTCCTGGTCGGCGGACTTGAAGCCGGCCCATTTGCCATCGAGCCAATCAGCCTTGTTGGGCTTGTAGCCCGAGCCGGCCTCGAGCTCGGCATCGAGCCGCGCACGCCAGTCGGCCTTGGCCTTCTCGACCTCGCCCTCGGTCATCACGCCGTCGGCGATCAGCCGCTTGGAATAGATCTCGACCGTACCGGGATGCGTTGCGATCCGCTTGTACATCACCGGCTGGGTGAACGCAGGCTCGTCGCCCTCGTTGTGGCCATGGCGGCGGTAGCAAAACATGTCGATGACGACAGGCTTGTGGAATTTCTGCCGGAACTCGATCGCGACCTTGGCCGCGAACACCACCGCTTCCGGATCGTCGCCGTTGACGTGGAAGATCGGCGCGTCGATCATCTTCGCCACGTCGGACGGATAGGGCGAGGAACGCGAATAGCGCGGATACGTCGTGAAGCCGATCTGGTTGTTGACGATGAAATGCAGCGAGCCGCCGGTGCGGTAACCCTTGAGGTCGGACAGGGCGAAGCATTCGGCCACCACGCCCTGCCCCGCGAACGCCGCGTCGCCGTGCATCAACATCGGCAGCACGGAAATGCGCATGTCCGGCGGGTCGCCATGCTGATCCTGCTTGGCGCGCACCTTGCCGAGCACGA
>PNLC01000742.1 GCA_013822885.1 Bradyrhizobium sp. | reverse complement strand
CTGAAGGGTTACGGCAATCTCGTTCTGGTTCGGCACTCCAACGGTTACGTCACCGCATATGCCCATGCGAGTGAACTGCTGGTGAAGCGCGGCGACACGATCAAGCGCGGTCAGATCATTGCCAAGTCGGGTCAGTCGGGTGAGGTGGGGTCGCCGCAACTCCACTTCGAGATCCGCAAGGGATCTTCACCGGTGGACCCGCTGCAATTCCTGAACGGGGCTTGATGTCCTCGTGTCCCGGACGCTGCGCCGCTGAGCCGGGACCCATGGCGAGTACCCGTGAAGCTGGACCCCGGTTCTGCAACGCATCGCTGCGCGCTGCGCAGCGCCCGGGGAACGCTGCCTTCTACTTCTGAGCCAGCCTCACACCCAGCCTTCCCGCCAGTTCCTGCGTGAACTGCCAGGCGACGCGTCCCGAACGGGAGCCGCGGGTGGTCGACCATTCGAGCGCCTCGCGCTCCAGTTCATCGTCGGCGATCTTGATGCCGTAATGGCCACAATAGCCGCGGACCATCGCCAGATACTCATCCTGGCTGCAGCGGTGGAAACCGAGCCAGAGGCCGAAACGATCCGACAGCGATACTTTCTCTTCGACCGCTTCGCCCGGGTTGATCGCGGTCGAGCGTTCGTTCTCGATCATCTCGCGCGCCAGCAGATGCCGGCGGTTGGAGGTGGCGTAGAGGATGACGTTGTCAGGGCGCCCTTCGATGCCGCCCTCCAGCACCGCCTTGAGCGATTTGTAGGAGGCGTCGTTGCCGTCGAAGGAGAGATCGTCGCAGAACACGATGAAATGGAAATCGGAGTTGCGCAGGAGGTCCATCAAGCCTGGCAGGCTTTCGATGTCCTCGCGGTGAATCTCGATCAGCTTCAGCCGGTCGGCGGGCTTGCGATCGACGTTGATATTGGCGTGCGTCGCCTTCACCAGCGACGACTTGCCCATGCCGCGGGCGCCCCAGAGCAGGGCGTTGTTGGCCGGCAGGCCGTCGGCAAAGCGTTCGGTGTTCTCGATCAGGATGTCGCGCATCCGGTCGATACCCTTGAGCAGCCCCAGGTCGACGCGGCTGACACGCGGCACCGGCGAAAGGCGCCCATCCGGGTGCCAGACAAAGGCGTCGACGGTGTTGAACGAGTCGTTCGCCCCGCTCGCCGGAGAGGTCGCGGAAAGGTGGACGGCGATGGCTTCCAGCGCTGTTGCGATGCGCTCGGCGGTGGCGTCCCCGGGCGTAGTCGCCGGACGTTTTGTCGCGGGTTTTGTGCGCCTGACGGCGGCCGTCCTGGAGGTGGCGCGAGGCGCTGTTTTCTTTGACTTTTTCGACATTTCTTCCGTTCCTGACCGCGCAGCCTTATCGGGCCTTGGAACGTCCCGCAAGCGGCCTAAATGAGGGGGCTGGCCACGTTGCAATTGGGCCCGCCGCCGCTATAGTCCGCGCGAATTTGCCCGAACCGGCGACGTGCCCAAGCCGCTATGCCCAGGCATGGCCGGTTCTTTCCTGTCTGACGAGGATTGTTCGAATGCTGATTACCCCTGCGTACGCCCAGGCTGCAGCCGGTGGCGATGCCAACAGCATGTTGATGTCGCTGCTGCCGTTCGCGCTGATCTTCGTGATCATGTACTTCCTGATTCTGCGCCCGCAGCAGAAGAAGGTGAAGGATCACCAGGAGCTCGTGAAGAACATCCGCCGCGGCGACACAGTTATCACCTCGGGTGGCCTCGTCGGCAAGGTCACCAAGGTGGTCGACGACGACCAGATCGAGTTCGAGATTTCGGACGGCGTCCGCGTGCGGCAGATGCGCCAGATGATTTCGGGCGTCCGCACCAAGGGCGAGCCGGCCAAGGAGAAAGCTGAGACCGCCAAGGACGAATCGTCCGCGAGCTGAGTTTTCCGCGCCGCCTGTCGCGGCGCATTTTTCCTGGATCTGACGGGTCTACTCGATGTTGTACTTTACGCGGTGGAAGGCGCTGGCGATCATTCTGACCACGCTGCTCGTCTGCCTGTTCGCCGTTCCGAATTTCTTCCCCGAAGCCAAGGTGAAGACCTGGCCGGTCTGGGCGCAGCGCCACATCGTGCTCGGCCTCGACCTGCAGGGCGGTTCCTATCTGCTGC
>PNLC01000741.1 GCA_013822885.1 Bradyrhizobium sp. | reverse complement strand
GGAAACAGTTCGCTTGCGCAGCAAGAGCGACATCACGAGGCGCGAGGAGGCGGCGCCGATCGAGGAGGCGATCAGGCGTTCGGCGTGCTGCAGCAGTTCAAAATCGGCGGGCGCGGCCGGATCGAGCCCGCCGGGATGGCCGGCGGCGAAGGCCTCGAACGCATCGCGGGCGCGGTCGGGACCCAGATACTGCGCCACCGTGCTCTGGATATCCTGCACCGTGACGGTGGTCCGCCAGCGCCGGAATGTCGGCGCGATCGGCGTCAGCGTGTTCGGTACGAACAGGTCGGCCTGCAGCCGTTCGATCGACGACGGCCGGCGCGCGATCGACATCACGATGTAGGTGAGGATGTTGAGCGAGAGCGACCACAGCACGCCATGCATCAGCGGCGGCAGGTCGGCGCCTAACAGTGCCCGCGGCCGCAGCGCCTCGATGCCGAACGGTCCATGTTGCAGCAAAAGCATACCGGCGGTGCTGCCCTCCAGGAAGCTCGGCAGGAACAGCGTATAGGCCCACACCGCGAAGCCGACGAGCATGCCGGTCATGGCGCCGCGCGCCGTTCCCTGGCGCCAGAACAGTCCGCCGAAGAAGGCCGGCGCCAGCTGCGCAAGCGCTGCGAAGGACAGCAGGCCGATCGCCGCCAGTTGGGTGTTGCCGAGTGCACGATAGTAGAAATACGCCAGCACCATGATGCCGAAGATCGCAAAGCGCCGGATCCTGAGCAGGAAGTCGCCGAAATCCTTGCGGCCGTTGCGGGTGGCGGGGCTGCGCTGCAGCACCAGCGGCAGGACGATGTCGTTGGAAACCATGATCGAAAGCGCGACGCATTCCACGATCACCATCGCGGTCGCGGCCGACAGGCCGCCGACGAAGACGGCGATGCTGAGCAGCGGGGAATTCGCCTCGATCGGCAGCGCCAGCACGTACATGTCGCTGTCCACCGCGCCGAACGGGAAGGTGACGAGGCCGGCGATCGCGATCGGAATCACGAACAGGTTGATGGCGACCAGATAGAGAGGAAACAGCCAGCGGGCGCGGCTGACCTCCTCGGGGCTGGAATTCTCGACCACGCTGACATGGAATTGCCGCGGCAGCAGCATGATCGCGCAGAACGACAGCAGCGTCATGGTGAGGAAATTGCCGATCGACGGCACGTATTCGATCGCGCGCACCGCCTCCGGCGTCTTCATCGCGCGTTCGATCAGTTCGACCGGCGTGAACATCCAGAAAGTGACGAAGGCGCCAGCGGCGAGAAAGGCCACCAGCTTGACGATGGATTCAGTGGCGACCGCCAGCATCAGGCCATGCTGGTGCTCGGTGGCGTCGGTCTGGCGGGTGCCGAACAGCACCGCGAACACCGCCATCGCCAGCGTCACGACCAGCGCGATGTCGCCGATCAGCGGGATCGAGGCCAGCAGCTTGTCCTCGCTGAGGATCGTCTCCAGCGACGATGCGACAGCCTTCAATTGCAGCGCGATGTAGGGCACCGAACCGACGATGGCGATGCCGGCGACCGTGGCGGCGACCGCCTGGCTCTTGCCGTAGCGCGCCGCGATGAAGTCGGCGATCGAGGTGATGTTCTGCGATTTGGCGAGCTTGATCACCCGCCGGAGCAGCGGCGTGCAAAGCCCGATCATCAGGATCGGGCCGAGATAGATCGCGAGGAAATCGAAACTGGTGCGGGTGGCGAACCCGACCGAGCCGAAGAACGTCCAGGAGGTGCAGTAGATCGCCAGCGACAGCGGGTAGATCAGCATGCCGGCGCGGCCGCGCTGGCTCGGCGACAGGCGATCGCCGTAGCTGGCGACGAAGAACAGCAGTCCGATATAGCCGAACGCGGCGGCGATCACGCCCCAATCGTGCAGCATTGCTGCGTCTCTCTCCTCTCGGCCGGGAATCCCCGGACCAGGCGGACTATAAACGCATTGGGCCGGCAACGCATCGCGCCGCCGGCCCGAATCCCGGGGATTGAGAGCGGTAGGGTTACTCGGCCGCGAGCGATTTCTGGTTCAGCGGCAGGCCAAGCCGTTCCCAGACCTGCAGCAGCGCTTCCGCCAGGGTGTCGATCAGGCCGTCGTCATGGTAGGGCGACGGCGTGATCCTCAGG
>PNLC01000740.1 GCA_013822885.1 Bradyrhizobium sp. | reverse complement strand
GCCCGGCAGGAAGACGTGGGCGTAGTTGGCGGTCTCGTTGAGGAAGAGGTCGTGGACGATGACGCATTCCATCGACGACAGCGCCGCCACAACGTGTTTGGTGTTCGGATCGGATTGCAGGATGTCCTCGCCCTGGACATAGAGGCCCATGAAGGTGCCTTCGATCGCGGCGTCGAACATGTTGGGAATGCGCAGGCCCGGCTCCGGATTGAGCTTGACGTTCCACATCGCCTCGAACTGGTCGCGCACGGCGTCGCCGGAGATGTGGCGATAGCCGGGCAGTTCGTGCGGGAACGAGCCCATGTCGCAGGAGCCCTGCACGTTGTTCTGGCCCCGAAGGGGATTCACGCCGACGCCGGGGCGGCCGATGTTGCCGGTCGCCATCGCGAGGTTGGCGATCGCGATTACCGTGGTCGAGCCCTGGCTGTGCTCGGTGACGCCCAGCCCGTAATAGATCGCGCCGTTGCCGCCGGTGGCGAACTGACGGGCCGCATCGCGCAGGACCTTCGGATCGACGCCGGTCATGATCGCGGTTGATTCCGGGCTGTTCTTCGGCAGCGCGACGAAGGCGGCCCAGTCCTCGAACTCGCTCCAGTCGCAGCGCTCGCGCACGAAGGCCTCATCCACGAGGCCTTCGGTGACGATGACATGCGCGAGTGCCGTGATAACGGCGACGTTGGTGCCGGGCATCAGCGGCAGATGCAGCGCCTTCACATGCGGCGATTCCACCATCTCGGTGCGCCGAGGATCAATCACGATCAGTTTCGCGCCCTGGCGCAACCGCTTCTTCAGCCGCGAGGCGAACACCGGATGGGCTGCCGCCGGGTTGGCGCCGATCACCATGACGACGTCGGTATGCTCCACCGAGTCGAAGTCCTGCGTGCCGGCCGAGGTGCCGAAGGTCTGCGACAGGCCGTAACCGGTCGGCGAGTGGCAGACGCGGGCGCAGGTGTCGACATTGTTGTTGCCGAAACCGGCGCGGATCAGCTTCTGCACCAGGTAGGTTTCCTCATTGGTGCAGCGGGACGAGGTGATGCCGCCGACGGCGTCGCGGCCATACTTTTGCTGAATGCCTTTAAATTTTGCGGCGGCGAAACTGAAGGCTTCGTCCCACGACACCTCGCGCCAGGGATCGGCGATGTCCTCGCGGATCATCGGCTTCAGAATGCGCTCCTTGTGGGTGGTGTAGCCCCAGGCGAAGCGGCCCTTGACGCAGGAATGGCCGCGATTGGCCCTGCCGTCCTTCCAGGGCACCATGCGCACGACTTCCTCGCCGCGCATCTCCGCCTTGAAGGCGCAGCCGACGCCGCAATAGGCGCAGGTCGTGACCACCGAATGCTCGGGCTGGCCGATTTCGATGACGGATTTTTCCGTCAACGTCGCGGTCGGGCAGGCCTGCACGCAGGCACCGCAGGAGACGCATTCGGAGCCGAGAAAGCTTTCGCTCATGCCGGGTGACACCCGGCTGTCGAAGCCGCGTCCGGAAATCGTCAGTGCAAAGGTGCCTTGGACCTCCTCGCAGGCGCGGACGCATCGCGAGCAGACGATGCATTTCGACGGATCGTAGGTGAAGTAGGGATTCGACTCGTCCTTCGGCATCCAGTGGTCGTTGGTACAGCCATCGGCCTTGGCGAACACATGGTTCTCGCCCTCATACCCGTAGCGCACATCGCGCAGGCCGACCGCGCCGGCCATGTCCTGCAGTTCGCAGTCGCCATTGGCGGCGCAGGTCAGGCAGTCCAGCGGATGATCGGAGATGTACAACTCCATCACGCCCTTGCGCAGCTTCTTCAGCCGTTCGGTCTGGGTGTGAACCACGAGGCCGTTCATGGCCGGCGTGGTGCAGGACGCTGGCATTCCGGCGCGGCCCTCGATCTCGATCAGGCACAACCGGCAGGAGCCGAAGGCATCGACCATGTCGGTCGCGCAGAGTTTCGGGATTTGCGTGCCGGCCTCCATCGCCGCACGCATGATCGAGGTGCCCTCGGGCACGGTGATGGTGTTGCCGTCGATAATGAGCGTCACCATCGCTTCGGATTTCGAACGGGGCGTGCCGTAGTCGATTTCCTCGATCAAGGACATGTCAGGCTCCTATTCCGCGGCCTGCAA
>PNLC01000739.1 GCA_013822885.1 Bradyrhizobium sp. | reverse complement strand
ACCATCGGCACCGAGGCAACGCCGAACGCGAACGCGATCGGCGTCAACAGGAACTCAAGCCGCGAGCCCATGCCGTAGCCGGCCAGGATCTCGGTGCCGTAGCCGGCGAGAATTTTGGTGAAGATCAGAACCGTCAGCACGGTCTGCAGCGGCGACAGGCAGGACACCGCGCCGACCTTGAGGATGTCGACGAACATGGCGCGCTGAAACTTGAATCCCCTGAAGTTGAGCGTCAGCCGGCTGTGGCCGCCGATCAGCCACCAGGCCAGGAAGACAGCCCCGAGCGCGAACGCGATCAATTGCCCGGCGGCGACGCCGCGCATGCCGAGTGCGGGCAGGCCGAACAATCCAAGGCCCAACGCGCCGCCGACCGTGATCTGCACCAGCGCGGTGCCGATCAGCGTCACCGAGGGAATGCGCATGTCGCCGGTGCCGCGCACCACCGAGGCCAGCGTATTCACCAGCCAGATCGCGATCGCGCCGGAGAACAGCACCTGCGAATACGCCATCGCCTGTTCGAGCACGTCGCCGCGCCCGCCGAGCAGGGTGTAGAACGTGCGGCCAAAGGCCAGCATCATCACGGTGAAAAAGATTCCGGCGCAGGCGCCGATCATCGCCGCATGCAGCGCCAGCGTCGCCGCGCGGTCACGGTCGCCGGCGCCGATCGCGCGGCTGATGGCGGAGGAAACGCCGCCGCCCATCGCGCCGGCCGACATCATCTGCGTCAGCATGACGAAAGGAAACACCAGCGCGATCCCGGCCAGCGCCTCGGTGCCGAGCCGGCCGATGTAGGATGTCTCTGCGACGGCCACCAGCGTCGTGCCGAACATCGCGATCGCATTGGGCAGCGCGAGTTTCAGCAGCGTCGGCAGGATCGGCGAGGTCAGGAGGCTGTTGACCGCGGCCGGCGGAACGGCTGCGGGGCGCGCGTCGAGCGGGGCCTCAATGGTCATTGCGTTGTCAATTCCGCAGTATCGATAGAATACATTATGGGTGACATATTATCGAGCGGGGAAGCACACGCCACCCACGGCCGCGCAGGGGTCACCACGGCAGGCCGCATAGGTCGATTATTCCATCGCGCGGCTTGCGCGTGAAATCGAACACGTACGGCGCCATCGCCTCGAAGCGGATTCTTCCCCCAGGCTGCTCGGCATAGACCTCGCCCTTGAACGCATGCCAGCCGCGCGCCTCGTAGAATGCTTCATTGTGCGGCTCGCAGAACAGCATTGCAAAGCGCACCGCCTCGTGGTCGCGCAGGGTCCTGATCGCGGCGTTGAGCGCCAGCGTCGCATAGCCGCGTCCCCGGCAATCCTCGCGGGTCGAGACGCCGCCGATGCCACCGACGTGGACCTTGCGCCCGTCCCAGATGGCGTCGCGGAAATAGATGCCGACATGGCAGGCCAATCCACCTTTGGACTGCTCTTCCGGCGCGTCGATCAGCACGCGCAGATCGGCGTGAGCCCATTTGATGTGGCCCCATGAAAGCTTTTCGATCACATCAGCCGGCCAGACCGCCTTCATCAGCGGCTCGGCCCTTGGCCATGATGCATCACCGTTCAGGACGTCGATCTCGATGCTCATTTTCACCACCTCGTCGTGCCCAATCCCCGCCGCCGTATCCGTCATACGCCGGACGCGGCGGGGGCGTTACCCAGGAACCTCCCGCCTTGCCAAAATGGCGGTGTTTAAGATCGCTGGAACCTTCTATAAGGGTCCCCGTTACACCCCCGTACCCCATCAGTTCGGACATCACCCATGACCTTCACGCTGCCCAATCTCCCCTATGCCCATGACGCCCTTGCACCCCATATGTCCAAGGAGACGCTGGAATACCACCACGACAAGCATCACCAAGCTTACGTGACCAACGGAAACAATGCGATCAAGGGGACCGAATTCGAGGGCAAATCCCTTGAGGAAATCGTCAAAGGCTCGTTCGGGAAAAATCCGGCCGTGTTCAACAACGCCGGCCAGCATTACAACCATCTGCATTTCTGGAACTGGATGAAGCCGAACGGCGGCGGCAGCAAGCTGCCCGGCCGTCTGGAAAAGAAGATCACCGAAGACCTCGGCGGTCTCGACAAGTTCAAGACCGATTTCGCCGCCGC
>PNLC01000738.1 GCA_013822885.1 Bradyrhizobium sp. | reverse complement strand
GCGCTGCGGCTGATGGGCGCCAACCCGGTCCGCATCAAGCAGTTCGCCTTCGGCATCGCCACCGCCGTGCTCGGGATCGCCGGCGCGCTCCTGATCATCGTGGCGCCGGTCGAGCCGACGCTCGACCGTGCCTATATCGGGCGGACATTCTGCGTCGTCGTCATGGCCGGGCTCGGCAGCATCAGCGGCACGCTGATTGCGGCCATCATCCTCGGCGTCGCCGAAACCATCGTGCTAACCATGTTCGGCGCGTCCTGGGCGCCGGCGATCTCGTTCGGGATGCTGCTCGCCGTGCTCGCCGTACGGCCGCAAGGTCTGCTCGGCCGATGACAAAACGTCGCAACAACATCGCGTTCTGGGCCGGCGTGGCGATCTTTCTCGCCGCCGTCCTGTCGATGACGCAGATCGTCCGCAACGAATATCCGTTCTTCGCCGGCTACGTGATCCTGCAGTTCATCGCGCTCGCGGTCGCCTGGACCATTCTCGGCGGCTATGCCGGCTACGTTAATTTCGGCACCAACGCCTTTTTCGGCGTCGGGGTCTACACGGCAGTCGCGCTGTTCAAGGCGACCGGGGCGCCGCTCGTGGTGCAGATCGGAGTTGCCGCGGTCGTCGGCATGCTGCTCGGGTTCGGGGTCGGCCTCCTGACCCTGCGAATGCGCGGGATATTCTTCTCGATCGCGACCATTGCGCTGGCGATCATCATCGAGACCTTCGTGATGAACTGGCGGTTCGTCGGCGGCGCGGCCGGCATCCAGTTGCAGCGACCACCGGTGACGGCACCGTTCGACAGCTATGTGAAGATGCTGTTTTTCGTCCAGGCGGTGCTGGTCGTCATCGCCGTTGCTATCGCACGCTACATCCAGAATTCCCGGATCGGCCGCGGCCTGCAGGCGCTGCGGGATGACGAGCTCGCCGCCGAATGCACGGGCGTGCCAACCTTGAAGCTCAAACTGGTCGCCTGCATGATATCGGGCGCGCTGATGGCGGCGGCCGGTGCGCCCGCTGCGATGTACCTGCAATACGCCGATCCGTCCTCGGCGTTCAATCTCACTTACTCGGTTTCGGCGCTGGCCATGTCGCTTATCGGCGGAACGGCGCACTGGATCGGTCCGGTGCTCGGCGCGATCCTGCTCGGCTCGACGCAGCAGTTCCTGGCCGTGACCATCTCGTCCGAGATCAACGTGCTGGTGCTCGGCATCATGCTGGTGCTGTTCGTGGTCGGTGCGCCCAAGGGTATCATCGGGCTGTTGCGTCCGCGTTATCGTCTGCGCGCCGGAGGCAAGCATGACAAATGATGCTGCGACCGACCCGCCCCTGCTGCAGGTCGACGCGATCACCAAGACCTTTGGCGGCTTCACCGCGCTCGACAATATCAGTGTCGATATAAGAAAAGGGGAACGGTTTGGCCTGATCGGCCCGAACGGTTCAGGAAAGACGACGCTGATCAACTGCATATCCGGCGCGCTGCGACCGCAGGCCGGCAACGTGATTTTCTGCGGCGAGAACATCAACGAACTGCCGCCGCATCTGCGCGCGCGCCGCGGCATCGCGCGCAGCTTCCAGATTCCGCGGCCGTTCAAGAGCATGACGGTGCTGGAAAACCTCATGGTCGGGCTCGACTTCGCCAAAGTCGATTCGGGCCAGCCGGAGGAAGAAGTCGCGCGGTCGATCCTGACGCGGATGGGGCTGGCATCGAAGGCCGGCGCGCCGAGCGACACGCTGAGCCAGGTCGAGTTGCGCAAGATGGAACTCGCCCGCGCGATGGCGGTGCGCCCAAAGCTTTTGATTTCCGATGAGGCAATGGCGGGCCTCTCCTCTTCCGAGGTCGACGAGGTGCTGGATCTCCTGATCAGCCTCGGCGAAGAGGATATCACCATCATCATGATCGAACACATCATGCAGGCCGTGATGCGCTTCTCGGAGCGGGTGATGTGCCTCGACGCCGGCAAGATCATCGCCATCGGTGCGCCGAACGAAGTGATGAGCAACAAGCGGGTACAGGAGGCCTATCTTGGCACTTAGCCTTGCCATAGAGGGCCTCGATGCCGGCTACGGCGCCGTCAAGGCGCTGCGCGGCGTCACGCTCCATGTCGAGGCCGGCGAGACCGTGGC
>PNLC01000737.1 GCA_013822885.1 Bradyrhizobium sp. | reverse complement strand
ATCCATCCGCTCGGCAAGTCGCCCGTCATCACCGACGGCGGCACCACGATCGCGGAATCCGCCGCCATCGTCGATTACATCATCCGCCATTACGGTAAGGGCGCGATGATGCCGGCCCTGGGAAGCGCGGACTACGAGGCCTACAACGAATGGCTGCATTATTCCGAAGGTTCGGCGATGCTGCCGCTGATGCTGAACCTCTACGTGTCGCGGTTGAAGGAGGCGGGCGCGCCGCTGCACCCGCGCATCGACAGCGAACTGGCCAACCATCTCGGCTACGTCGACGGCGCGCTGAAGGGGCGGGAGTTCTTCATCGGGGCGTCGCTGACCGGCGCCGACATCCAGATGAGCTTTGTCGGCGAGATGGCGAAAGTGTTCGGCAAGCTGGAGCCGTATCCGAACCTCGCCGCCTGGCTGGGACGGATGCACGCTCGGCCGGCGTTCCAGCGGTCGGTGGAAAAGGGCGGGGCGTACCGGTTTGCGTGAGGGGAACGGGTGTCCCGGGCGCGGCGCAGCGTGAGCGTAGCGAATGGTGCGCCGCAGAACCGGGACCTAGCGGCAAAGGCGGTCCCGGCTCAGCGGCGCACCGCCAAGGGGCGCTGCACCGCGTCCGGGACACGGACGGAGAGATCTGCCACCCCTTCCTCCCCACCATATCTTGCATAAATATCAACCCGATACCGCAAGCGCTTGGCCAATTCCGGCCGATGTGGTATCCCGCAGGCACTTCTTTCGACCGCCACACCAGACCCGCCCGCTTTGCCCTAAGGGCTTGCGGCGGTGGAGACATTTCGCCCCATGACCTCCTCCTCCAGCGCCAAAACCGCCTCCGCGCCCGAGTCGTTCTTCACGGCGACCCTTGCCGAGGCCGATCCTGAAATTGCCGCCGCGATCAAGGGCGAACTTGGCCGTCAGCGCCATGAAGTCGAGCTGATCGCGTCGGAAAACATCGTCAGCCGCGCCGTGCTGGAAGCGCAGGGTTCGGTGATGACGAACAAGTACGCGGAAGGTTATCCGGGCAATCGCTATTACGGCGGCTGCGAGTGGGTCGACGTCGCCGAAACGCTGGCGATCGAGCGCGCCAAGAAGCTGTTCGGCGCGCAGTTCGCCAACGTGCAGCCGAACTCCGGCAGCCAGATGAACCAGGCCACGTTCCTGGCGCTGCTGCAGCCCGGCGACACCTTCATGGGCCTCGATCTCGCCGCCGGTGGTCATCTCACGCACGGCTCGCCCGTCAACATGTCCGGCAAGTGGTTCAAGGCGTCGCACTACACGGTTCGGCGCGAGGACCAGATCATCGACATGGACGAGGTGGCCAAGCAGGCCGAGCAGGTGCGCCCGAAACTCATCATTGCCGGCGGGTCGGCCTATTCGCGCCCGTGGGATTTCAAGCGCTTCCGCGAAATCGCCGATTCTGTCGGCGCCTATCTGCTGGTCGACATGGCGCATTTCGCCGGCCTCGTTGCCGGTGGCGTCCATGCCTCGCCGGTACCGCATGCGCACGTCACCACGACGACCACGCATAAATCGCTGCGCGGCCCGCGCGGCGGCCTGATCCTGTGCAACGACGAGGCGATCGCCAAGAAGCTGAACTCGGCGATCTTCCCGGGCCTGCAGGGCGGTCCGCTGATGCATGTGATCGCTGCCAAGGCGGTCGCCTTCGGCGAGGCGCTGCGCCCGGATTTCAAGATCTATGCGAAGAAAGTGGTCGAGAATGCCAAGGCGCTGGCGGAGACGCTGCGCGGTCACGGCTTCGATATCGTGTCGGGCGGCACCGACAATCATCTGATGCTGGTCGACCTGCGGCCCAAGGGCCTGAAGGGCAACGTCTCCGAAAAGGCGCTGGTGCGCGCCGCGATCACCTGCAACAAGAACGGCATTCCATTCGATCCCGAAAAGCCGTTCGTCACCTCGGGGCTTCGTTTGGGTACGCCGGCGGCGACCACGCGCGGCTTCGGCGTCGCCGAGTTTCAGCAGGTCGGCGGCATGATCGCCGAAGTGCTCAACGCGCTGGCGCAATCGGCTGACGGCAAGGCGCCGCTGGTCGAGGCCGCCATCAAGGAACGCGTGAAGGCACTCACCGACCGCTTTCCGATTTATCAGTAAAGGTCCGCTT
>PNLC01000736.1 GCA_013822885.1 Bradyrhizobium sp. | reverse complement strand
GACGGTGTCGCTGATCGCGGTCTTCATCCCGTTGCTGTTCATGTCGGGGCTGGTCGGGCGCATGTTCCGCGAGTTCGCGTTGACGCTGACGATCGCGGTGGTGACCTCGGCGGTGGTCTCGCTGACACTGACGCCGATGATGTGTTCGCGGCTGCTGAAACACGCCGGCGAGGAGATGACGGTTCCGGGCCTGGCCGCCGTCAGCCGCGGCATCGACCGCATGGTCGACTTCTATCATCGGACGCTGTTGTGGGTGCTGGAGCGCCAACGCGCGACGCTCGTTGTAACATTCCTCACCATTGCGGCGACGCTGTTCATGTACGTGATCGCGCCAAAGGGTTTCCTGCCGCTGCAGGACACCGCGTCGATCACGGCGGTGACCCAGGCCGGACCCGATGTTTCCTTTGCCGAGATGCAGAGCCGCCAGGCGATGGCGGCGGCCGCGATCCAGGCCGATCCCGACGTGGTCGGCGTGGTGTCCGTGATCGGGGCCGGCGCGGTCAATCCGACCACCAATGTCGGACGCCTGGTGATGACGCTGCGGCCGCGCGGCGAGCGGCACGACGATATTACCGTTGTCATCGACCGGCTGAAGCAGCGCACGGCCTCGATCCCCGGCATGACCATCTATTTCCAGCCGGTGCAGGACGTGCAGATCTCGACCCAGTCGAGCCGCTCGCAATACCAGTACACGCTGACCGGCACCGATGCGGCGGCGGTGACGCTGTGGTCGCAAAAACTCATCGCCGAGATGCGGCGGGATCCGCTGTTCCGCGACGTCTCGTCGGAGGCGCAGGAGGGCGGCTTGCGCGCCGCGCTCAACATTGACCGCCAGCGCGCCGGCCAGCTCGGCGTCAGCCTCCAGGCGGTCAACGACACGCTCAACGATGCTTTTGCCCAACGTCAGATTTCGACGATCTACGGCCAGGCCAACCAGTACCGCGTGGTGCTGGAGGCGATGCCGATCTACCAGCGCGATCCGTCGATCCTCTCGAAGCTCTATCTTCCCGGCGCGGCCGGCACAGCGGGTGCGCCCGGTGCCCAGGTGCCGCTCTCGGCGGTGGCGACACTGACCCGCACCACCGCGCCGCTGGCGATCTCGCATCTCGCGCAGTTCCCGGCGGTGTCGCTCAGCTTCAACCTCGCCCCCGGCGAGGCGCTGGGCGATGCGGTCGAAGCGCTCAAGGCGATTGAAACGCGGATCGGCATGCCCGGCAGCATCGTCGGCGTCTATTCCGGCGATGCGGCCGAGTTTTCAAAGTCGCTGGCCGGGCAGCCGTGGCTCATCCTGGCGGCGATCGTCACCATCTACATCGTGCTCGGCGTGCTCTATGAGAGCTACATCCACCCGATCACCATTCTCTCGACGCTGCCTTCAGCCGGCGTCGGCGCCATTCTGGCGCTGATGCTGTTCGGGCAGGATCTGTCCGTGATCGGACTGATCGGCATCATCCTGCTGATGGGCATCGTCAAGAAGAACGCGATCATGATGATCGACTTTGCGCTGGAGGCGGAGCGGCACAAGGGCATGTCGCCCTACGATGCCATCGTGCAGGCCTGCCTGCTGCGGTTCCGCCCGATCATGATGACGACGCTGGCCGCGCTGTTCGGCGCGCTGCCGCTCGCGGTCGAAAGCGGCACCGGGGCGGAGCTGCGCTTTCCGCTCGGCATATCCATTATCGGCGGGCTGCTGCTGAGCCAGTTGCTGACGCTCTACACCACGCCGGTGATCTACCTCGCGCTCGACCGCCTCAATCGCAAGATCGAGAAGGCGGTGCCGGACCCCGGGCCAGGGGGGCCGCCGGTCGCCGGGGCAACCGAGGGGATGCAGTAGATGGCATCGATCTCGGAGCCCTTCATCCGGCGGCCGGTTGGCACCACGCTGCTGGCGATCGGGCTCTTTCTGGTCGGCATCGTCGCCTATGTCCACCTGCCGGTCTCGGCGGTGCCCAACGTCGATTTCCCGATGATCCGGGTTTCCGCCTCGCGGCCGGGCGCCGATCCTTCCGTGATGGCGGCGACCGTGGCCGCGCCGCTGGAGCGGCGGCTCGGCCAGATCGCCGGCATCGACCAGATCACCTCGACCAGTTCGCTCGGCTCTACCAGCATCCAGCTGCA
>PNLC01000735.1 GCA_013822885.1 Bradyrhizobium sp. | reverse complement strand
CCGCCGAAAAGCTCAAGATCACGCTGATCTCGGCGCTGATGACCGCGCTCGCGGGCGCGCTCTACGGCCAGTACCAGATGTTCATCTCGCCCGACACCGTCAGCGGCATCGCGGTCTCGCTGCAGATGGTGTTTGCCGTCATCGTCGGCGGGCTCTACGTCTCGCTCGGGCCGACGGTCGGCGCCGTCATCACCATCCTGCTCGCCGAAATCCTGCGCATCGGGTTCGGCACCAAGGCGGTGGGCTGGGACAACCTTGTCTATGGCCTGCTGCTGGTGATTTTCATCATATTCCTTCCCAAGGGCATTCTTGGTAGCGTCCTCGACAGATTTAAGACGCAACCCAAGCCCTCCGGGATGAAATGAACAAGAAGCCCTCGCAACCGATTGCCGATGAACTGAAGCCCTATGTCGCGCCGTTCCGTTTCGACGGGACGGGCGAGTTTCACCTCAAGTCGCACAAGACGAACGAGAAGGGCGGGCTCGACAAGGAGCAGGCGACCAAGATCATCGAGGCCAACCGCGGAAGGCTGAACGATTTCCAGGAGAAGCTTTACGCCCAGGACCGCTGGTCGCTGCTCCTGATCTTCCAGGGCATGGACGCCGCCGGCAAGGATAGTGCGATCAAGAGCGTGTTCGAGGGCGTCAACCCGCAGGGCTGCGAGGTCACCTCGTTCAAGCAGCCTTCGACCAGGGAACTCGATCATGATTTCATGTGGCGCAGCATGATTGCGCTGCCCGAGCGCGGCCGCATCGGCATCTTCAACCGCTCCTATTACGAGGAATGCCTGGTGGTGCGGGTGCGCCCGGAAATTCTGGCCAGGCAGAAGATACCGCAGGGGCTGGTGACGAAGGACATCTGGCGCGACCGCTTCCAGGATATCTCCGCGATGGAGAATTATCTCGCGCGAAACGGCACGGTCATCCTCAAATTCTTCCTCAACATCTCCAAGGAGGAACAGCGCGAGCGCTTTCTCGCGCGGCTGCAGGATCCCGCCAAGAACTGGAAGTTCTCGCTGGCCGATATCGGCGAGCGCAAGCTGTGGGCGAAATACCAGGCCGCCTACCAGGACCTGATCCGCCACACCTCGACGCGCGCCGCGCCCTGGATCGTGGTTCCCGCCGACCACAAATGGTTCGCCCGCGTGGTGATCGGCTCGGCCATCGTCAGTGCGCTGGACAGGCTCGATTTGCATTTCCCGAAGGTCGACAAGGCCGACCGCGGCGAATTCAAGCAGGTGCGCGAGGCGCTGCTGGCGGAAGAGAAGGGCGAGGGGAAGGCGACGAAGAAGTAGGGGACGAAGGCGCGTCGACGGCTACCCAACCCAGGTCCGTCATTCCCCGCGAAGGCGGGGAATCCAGTACGCGAGACTTCGCGGCTCGAACTCCGGGCTCTGGGATACTGGCTCACTCGCATGCGCGAGTGACGACATGCGGCGCAGCCCGCCATTAGGTCAGCCCCTCTGACCATCTTTTGGCGTTGCAGCCGCCCATAATTCTCGTCTAGAACAGGCCCGGAACGCCGTTCTGGCAACGAACCGTCAACGGTTTTGGCCGAGGATTTCGGGCGTCCCAAAGGGTCTGGCAATGCTGATTCGCAGCGAAATGTCTGGAGTTCGGGGTGGAGCGGCCAAGGCTGGCTCCATGTTTGCCCCCGCTCGTCCGGCTGCGTCCGCGCCCACCCTGCTTCTTGGCGGGCTGCTTCTTATCGGCCCCTGAGGGCCGTCTGGGCGGTTTGCGCCTGGGCACTCAGGGGTTTTGAGCGAGATCACCAGACCCTTCAGCGCCCAATGAACCGGCGCTACCACCCAAAAGGAATTCAGAACATGACATCAGCCAACAAGTCCGAGAAGGACCGCGTCATCATTTTCGACACCACCCTGCGTGACGGCGAGCAGTGTCCGGGCGCGACCATGACCTACGAGGAGAAGCTCGAGGTCGCCGAGATGCTGGACGACATGGGGGTCGACGTGATCGAGGCCGGCTTCCCGATCACCTCGGAAGGCGACTTCCAGGCGGTCAGCGAAATCGCCCGCCGCTCCAAGAACGCCGTCATCGCCGGCCTGTCCCGCGCGCATCCCAAGGACATCGACCGCTGCGCCGAGGCGGTGAAATTCGC
>PNLC01000734.1 GCA_013822885.1 Bradyrhizobium sp. | reverse complement strand
GCTCCTTCATGTCCATGTGGAGCGTCATGTTCTCCGAGGTGGCGGAGATCCAGCCTTCGGTGGCGTGGCGCAGTTCCTCGAACGTATGCAGCCGCTTCTCATCGGTACCTAACAGATAAACCGAAATCTGAACGGGGTGGCCGAGGTGGATCTCGCGCAGGTAGCGAACATGGGCTTCGGCGGTGAATGTCGAGCCGTGGCGCTCCTTCAGGTAGGTCGGTCCGATCCCGAGATGCACCCACATTTCGTCGATCGCGCGGTCCATCATGACGTTGTAATAGGCCATGTTGAGATGGCCATTGTAGTCGATCCATTGCGGTTCGATCTGCATCACCGAAGACAGGAACGGGACCGGAGGCAGCGGCATATCCATTAACTTCTCCTTCACTCCATCCTTGTCAGCAGCCACGCTCGTCATCACCCATCCCTTTGTTTTTCCGGGTCTCTTGACCCCCTGTATAACCTTTGCCACGGTCGGCTCAAAGCCGGGAGGAATTGGTTGTGGCGACGACGATATCGGGCAATTTGAAGCGGCCGGAACCAAAGGCGCTGACGAGCGCAGTCGAGGCGCTGGCGGCGCGGTTCGGCAACCGGCTGATTACCTCTTTAGCCGTGCGTGAGCAGCACGCCCATACCACCACGTGGCTGCCGACGCAGCCGCCCGACGCCGTGGTGATGGCGCAAGAAACCGCCGACATCCAGGACGTGGTGCGGATCTGCGCCAAATATTCCGTTCCGGTGATCGCCTTCGGTACCGGCACCTCGCTGGAGGGGCAGGTCAACGCGCCCGCCGGCGGCATCTGCATCGACCTGCGCGACATGAACCGAATCCTCGAAGTTCATGCCGAGGATCTGGATTGCGTGATCCAGCCTGGCGTCACCCGCAAGGCGCTGAACGAGCACCTGCGCGACCAGGGCCTGTTCTTCCCGATCGACCCCGGCGCCGACGCTTCGCTCGGCGGCATGGCCGCGACCCGCGCGTCCGGCACCAACGCCGTGCGCTACGGCACCATGCGCGACAACGTGCTGGCGCTCAAAGTGGTGCGCGGCGACGGCGAGATCATCAAGACCGGCACGCGGGCCAAAAAATCCTCGGCCGGCTACGACCTGACGCATCTGTTCGTCGGCGCCGAGGGCACGCTCGGTATCATCACCGAACTCACCATCAAGCTGCGCGGTATCCCCGAGACGATCGCCGCCGCCGCCTGTTCGTTCGAGACCGTGCGCGGCGCCTGCCAGGCGACAATCCTGGCCATTCAGACCGGTATTCCGCTGGCGCGGATCGAACTGCTGAATGCCGAGCAGGTGCGCGCCTGCAATGCCTATTCGAAGCTGACCTTGCCGGAAACCCCGCTGCTGCTGCTGGAATTCCATGGCAGCGAGATCGAAGTGGCCGAACAGTCGAAGAATTTCGGCGAGATCGCCAGGGAGTGTGGCGGCGGTGATTTCACCTGGACCACCAAGCCGGAGGACCGCACAAAACTCTGGCAGGCCCGCCATGACGCCTATTGGTCGGTCAAGGCGCTGCGTCCCGGCGCGGGCGTGGTGGCGACCGATGTGTGCGTGCCGATCTCACGTCTGGCCGATTGCGTCACCGAGACCGAGGAAGATCTGAAGCGGCTCAACCTGCTGTCGCCGATCGTCGGCCATGTCGGTGACGGCAACTTCCACTGTTCGCTAGCCTGCGACGTCGACAATGTCGAGGAAATGGCGCGCGGTGAGGAATTCATGCATCGCCTCGTCGAGCGCGCGCAAGCGATGGGCGGCACCTGTACCGGCGAGCACGGCATCGGGCAGGGCAAGCAGAAATACCTCAAGGCCGAACTCGGCCCCGAGGCGATCGACGCGATGCGCGCGCTGAAGCAGGCGCTCGACCCGCAGAACATTTTCAACCCCGGGAAGATCGTGCCGGCGGCGTAGGGCGCGCGCTCACGTTTCTACACGGCCAAGACCCGAAGCGGACATTCGCCCCTGCACTAATGTTGCCGGGGAAGAGCCTTGGCGACTTCATGCGCGCAGTCGATGAACAGACGCGCGACAGGGCTGAGCGTACGTGCCTTCAATGAGATGGCGCCGATTGGACGGCGCGTCGTCGGCAAACTAATGGGCAAGACCTTTAAA
>PNLC01000733.1 GCA_013822885.1 Bradyrhizobium sp. | reverse complement strand
TCCCTCCGGCGAGCCGGATTCGTTTCCGGACGCGCAGGCGATGCAGCAGAAGTTCCTCACGCTGGCCCGCCCGGTGCTGAACGGCCGCGCCGACCAGCTCGCCGACGCGATCCTTTCGCTCGAAAGATTCGATCGCGTCGAGAAAGCAACGCAGCTGGGACGACAGTAGAATAGCGCCGCATTGACGATGCAACCCCTCTCCCCTTGTGGGAGAGGGTGGATCAATCGTGCGAAGCACGATTGAGACGGGTGAGGGGTTCTCTCCACGAGTGAATCTCTCGCCGTTGTCTTCGCGGATAGAACCCCTCATCCGGCGCTTCGCGCCACCTTCTCCCACAAGGGGAGAAGGAAGATCACGCCTCAATTCGTTCCTGCCAGCTTTCCCTTGCTGCCGGTGGCCGCGACCACATCGCGCACGAGGTCGAACACGCCGTCGGCTTCCGGCGGCCAGTTCGGCGACCGGCCGAGCCGGACGATGACCAGCCGCTCCGACGGCACGATGATCACATATTGCCCGATCGTGCCCTTGGCGAAGAAGGCATCGCGCGGCCAGCCGCGCTCGATCCGGTAGGATGCGCCAAAGCTGTCGCCGCGATTGGTCCAGAAGCCAGCCCCCATGCCTACCCAGGCATTTGGCGTCGGCGACGCCGAATAATTTACCCACCCCTCCGGCAGGATGCGTTTGCCGCCGACCACGCCGTCACTGAGATAGAGCATGCCGAAGCGCGCCCAGTCGCGCGCGCTCGCCAGCATCTGGCTCGAACCTTCAGGATTGCCCGATGCGTCGAACTCGATCGTGACGTTGCGCATGCCGAGCGGTGCGAACAATTCCTGCCGGGCGAACCGCATCACATCCGCCGGCCGCCCGCCGGTGGCGTTGCGAATCAGGTGCGAGAGGATGACGGTGTTGCCGTCATTGTAGTTCCAGGCGCTGCCGGGCGGCGTCGCCAGTTCGATGCTCTCGGCATATCCGGCCATGTCCGATTCCATGAACTTCATCCGGTTCACCGGCTCCAGCGCCGAGCCGAGCGAAGCCTGCAGCGAACTGCCCAGCGCCAGCCCCGCGGTGTGGCGCAACAGATGATCGATCGTGATCGCCCCCCTGACATCGCCGGCCCGTTGCCATGCCCCGACCGGCGCGGGTTTATCGAGCGAAAGCGCGCCCTTGCGCACCAGAATGCCGGTAAACGCTGAGATCACTGATTTGGTCGCGGAGAAGCCGAGGATCTGGGTATCGATACCGTAACCCTCGGCGTAGCGCTCGGCGACGACACGGCCGTCTTTCACGACCACCACCGCCTTGGTGTGGCGAAGCGGAGGCTGTTCGGGCTCGGCGAAGGCGCGATCGAGCGCTGCGGCCAGTTGCGGATTCGCCGGTACAACCACGGAAGCGCCGGCGATATCAGGCAACAGCACCTGCGACGACCTGATCTCCGCGGTAGGCAGCGAAGCGTCAGCGACCGCCTCGCCATGATCGAGGTAGCAGCCAAAGCCCTCGCGATAGACCGCGTGGCTCTTGCCGAAGCCGAACAATGTCACCGTGACGCCCCGCCGCGCGCGATCGACCTTGTAACCCATGGCCCAGGTGATGAGACCGGCGCCGGGCATCGCGGCCGTGGTTTCCGAGAAGATCCGCTCCGGCGGCTGGCCGGACACAAAGGTTTCCGAACAGAGGATGTTAGCGACAAAGCCCGTCGCCACTTTGGGAACGTCGCGGGCGCGCGCGGCCGACAGCGCCAGCGCGCTGAGGGCGGTCGTGGCGGCGAGAATGAGGATGAGATTTCGTCTGGTCACATCGGCCTCCGGCATGACGCATCAGCGCGTGCCGGCATGGTGTCGAGTTCGCCGATGGCGGCTCGCCGGATTTGGAAATCGCCCTGGCTGATCCTTGAAAGCCCTCGCCGATTCCGAAATAAAACAGCGATTACAATACCCTGCCGATCAGGCCGCGGAGGCCTTGAGCCGGCGATATTCAGTCGGCGTGACGCCCGTTGTCGCCTTGAAGGCGCGGTTGAACGGCCCAAGCGACTGAAAGCCGGCGTCCATCGCAATCGTGATGACGGGGACTTCGGCCTGGCTCGGATCGGCGAGCGCCGCCTTGGCCTCGGCAATCCGGTGCTCGTTGAGGAAGACATTGAAATTGCGG
>PNLC01000732.1 GCA_013822885.1 Bradyrhizobium sp. | reverse complement strand
CCCGGCCTTTGCAGAGGCGCGCATCGTCGAATTCGGCTCGGGCTTGCGCCCGGCCTATCCGGATAATCTGCCGCGGATCACGATCGACAAGAAAATTTCCGTGAACGGGCTCTACCGCCACGGCTTCCTGCTGGCGCCGGCGCTGGCGGAACTGACGCTTGGCTTTGTGCAGCGCGGCGCGATCGACAACGAGGTGATGCGATGCGTGTGATCGTCAACGGCGAGCCGCGGGAGATCGCCTCGCAGCGCGTCGACGCGCTGCTTTCCGAGCTCGAATACGAAGGCTCGCATTTCGCCATCGCGGTGAATTACGACGTGCTGCCGAAAAGCCGCTGGGCAGAGACGGCGCTGAAGGCCGGCGACGAGATCGAGATCATCACGCCGCGGCAGGGAGGGTGAGGATGGGACCGCACTCTCTCTCCGCGTCGTCCCCGCGAACGCGGGGACCCATAGCCACCGGCCTTCGTTTTGAAGAAAGGCGTCTCCCACCGTGCCCAAAAGATAAATCACGCGGTATGGGTCCCGGCGTTCGCCGGGACGACGAGGGTCAAGACTGATGGTCAACTTCTACGGCAAGACCTTTTCCTCCCGCCTGCTGATAGGCAGCGCGCTGTATCCCTCGCCTGCGATCATGCAGGACGCGATCCGCGCCTCGGGCGCCAACATCGTCACCGTGTCGCTGCGGCGCGAGGCCGCCGGCGGCAAGACCGGCGATGCGTTCTGGTCGCTGATCCGCGAGCTCGGCGTCACCGTGCTGCCGAACACCGCCGGCTGCCGCACCGTGCGCGAGGCGGTGACCACCGCAAAGCTGGCGCGCGAACTGTTCGGCACGCCCTGGATCAAGCTGGAAGTCATCGCCGACAACGACACGCTGCAGCCCGACGTGGTCGGCCTGGTCGAGGCCGCGGACATCCTGATCAAGGACGGCTTCGAAGTATTCCCCTATTGCACCGAAGACCTTTCGGTCGTGATGCGGCTGGTCGACGTGGGGTGCAAGGTGGTGATGCCGTGGGCCGCGCCGATCGGCAGCGCCAAGGGCATCACCAACCGCGACGCGCTGAAGCTTTTGCGCGAGCGCCTGCCCGACATCACGCTCGTCGTCGATGCGGGCCTGGGCGCGCCGTCGCACGCCGCCCACGCGCTCGAACTCGGCTACGACGCAGTGCTGCTCAACACCGCCATCGCCAAAGCCGCCGATCCGGTCGCCATGGCCAAGGCGTTCCGCCTCGGCGTCGAAGCCGGGCGCACCGCCTATGAGGCCGGGCTGATGGAAGCCCGCGACTTCGCCTCCCCTTCAACCCCTGTCATCGGGACCCCGTTCTGGCATGCCGTATCCTGATCGATTTTATCCCGTCGTCGACAGTGTCGCATGGGTCGCGCGGCTGGCGCTGCTCGGCGTCGGCACCATCCAGTTGCGCGCCAAGGAGATCAACGAGTCCGAGGCGCTGCAGATGGTGACCGACGCCCTCGAGGTCATCAAGGGAACCGACGCCAAGCTCGTGGTCAACGACTACTGGCGCGCCGCGATCGTTGCCGGCGCAAAGCATCTGCATCTTGGCCAGGAAGATCTCGTCGATGCGGATCTCGCGGAAATCCGCAAGGCCGGGCTGACGCTCGGCATCTCCACCCATGACGACGAGGAACTCGCAACGGCGCTTGCCGCGAAACCCGATTACGTCGCGCTGGGTCCGATTTTCCCGACCACGCTGAAATCCATGCGCTTCGCGCCGCAGGGCATTCCCAAGATCACCGAATGGAAAAAGCGCATCGGCAACATCCCGCTGGTCGCGATCGGCGGCATCAAGTTCGAACAGTCCGCGGATATCTTTGCCGCCGGCGCCGACTCGATCGCCGTCGTCAGCGACGTCACCCAGAACGCCGACCCGGATGCACGGGTGCGGCAGTGGCTGGGCCAGAAATCGAAGGCGGCCTGAGGCATGATCGCTCGCGGAGAGACCCCCACCCCGGCCCTCCCCCGCAAGAGCGGGAGAGGGAGCGCAGCGAGCCCTTGTTTCCCTCTCCCGCTTGCGGGGGAGGGTGGCGCGCGCGTCAGCGCGCGACGGGTGGGGGCTCGCGCCGCAAGTTCCGCTACCGGACGGATCCGCAGTGCGGCCCCGTCCGGAATGACAACAGATAACGGAGGATAACC